>VFKJ01001226.1 GCA_009885595.1 Myxococcales bacterium
CTGCGCCACGGGGGCGGTCGGCGCCTCAGCTGCTTCGTCGGCGACGGCCGGCGCCTCAGCTGCTTCGTCGGCGACGGGGGCGTCGGGTTCCGGGCTGGTCTCGGTGGTGGCGGGCTCGTCGGCGACGGTGGTGGTCGCGACGGTCTCCTCGGACGCCGGGGCGTCTACGGAGGCTGCGGCCTCCGGCGCCGGCGCGGTCCCGCCCTGCTGCTCGTCGGTCAAGGTGATCCTGTCTCCTTTGGTGGATTCGGCCCTCAGGAATCACGAACGGCCGCCGAACCGCGCCCGGGGCCGCCTGGGGAAGGGAGATGGATCGTTGGTGACCTTGGCCGGCGGTCCGCTCCTTCGCGCTGACGAAACCTGGGACGTGCTCTTCAACTGTCCGTGCCCGCTGGGCCGCGTGAGTCTAGCATGCGGATTCCGCCGGTACAATCGCCACCTGTGCCGGAGTTGCCCGACCTCGACGTCGTCGCCGATGCCTTCCACGCGGCCCTTGCCGGCCGGCCGCTGACGGGCGCCCGGGCCCTGATGCCGCTGGCTGTTCGCGGGACACCCGCCGAGCTCGCGGCGCTCGCCGGCCAGGTGGTCCTGCGGGCCCACTGCGCTGGACTGCTCGGACCAGGCGATTCAGCAGCTCGATCTCAAGATGACCGTGGGCGCGGGCAACATCGCCACGCTCGTGGACGGCACCGGCTTCAAGAGCACCATCAACGCCACCGGCGGCGGGTTCCCCCCCACCGACAGCTACGTGTACGCGCGCTTCACCGCCACCGGCCTGGAGAAGGTGGCGGTCAGCGACATCGCCGCCCTCGACTCGATGGACTGGGACATCGCCTTCCGGCGCTACGTCATTCGCATCAACAGCGGCGACTCGGGCCCCTCGTGCGTCGCCGCGCAGGTGCTGGCCAGCGGCACGGCGTACGACGCGGTGACGAGCGTGCCCGCGAACTACCTGCCTGAAGGCGACGACTTCCTCACCCGGGCGCCGGCCTGTGCCTTCGTCGATGACGGCTCGGGCCTGGGAAGCTCGCCGCGCACGTACCTCGCGAGCTTCTACCAGTACACCGGGTGCGTCGCGATGACGGGCCGGGTCTACGTGCTGCAGACGCGCGCGGGGAAGCACGTGAAGCTCACCGTCATCACCTACTACGCCACCGAGACCGCCCAGGCGACCTGCGACAGCACCGGCGGCAGCGGCGGAGCGCTCGGCGGCACCATTCGGGTGCGCTGGCAGTTGCTGGACTGAAGCCATGCGCGCGACAGCCCTGATCTGCGTCGTTCTGGTTGGCTGCGGTGAGGACCTGGTGCAGCGCGAGCCTCAGGTCGTCTCGCAAGAGGCCGCGCTGCGCCCCACCGACACCACCAGCACCCTGATGTGGCGCTACCTCACCACCGACACGGTGGAGTCGACCGGCCTCGATGGCGGCGGCTTCAAGGTGCACTTCACGCGCGCGGGGATCAACGCGGTGCCCGCCGGCGACGCCGACGACAGCGGCGTGCCTGACTTCGCCCAGGCCGTCGAGGCCACCTACGAAGAGGTCGGCAACCTCTACCACGGGCCCCTCGCCTATCGCCGCCCCCTGTCCGACGCGACCATCACCGCCAACGGCGGTGACGGGCGCTTCGACGTCTACCTGCTCGACTTCGCGCGGTCAGCCGACGGCGCCTTCCGGGTCGACCAGTGCCCCGCGGGCGGCACCGATCGCTGCATCGGCTACGTGGTGCAGGAGAACGACTTCGCCGGCTACGGCTACCCCAGCGCGATCGCCGCCACGCGCATCCTGGGCAGCCACGAGTACTTCCACGCGGTGCAGGCGGCCTACGACAACAGCCAGAACGTCGTGATCTCGGAAGGCACCGCGGTGTGGGCCACCGAGCGGTTCGACCCTTCGACGCGCGACTTCGAGGGCTTCATCGGCGGGTATTTGACGCGGCCCGATCGGTCGATCGACTCGCCGCCCCCGGGGCCGGTGCCGGACTTCGCCTACGGCTCGGCGATCTTCTTCAAGTTCCTCAGCGAGCGGCACGACGACGCGCTGCTGCGCAAGCTGTGGGAGCAGCTGGAGAACGGCCAGGGCGACCCCACCGAGCCCGGCGACCAGGCCGACCCCACCTGGGTGATCCAGCTCGATGCGCTGCTCCAGCGCGACTACCAGTCGACCTTCGCCGACGACTTCGCCGAGTTCGCCCGCTGGAACCTGTACCTGGGCTCGTACGCGGACTCCACGCAGGCCTGGGCGGCGGCGGCCACCTACCCGCAGGTCACGATGATCCAGGTCGCCGCGCCTTACCGGCTCGACGCCTCGCGCGTGTTCTACGCTTCCACCCAGTACTACGCGATGGCCGCCGCGGGCCGGACCACCATGACCGCGGCGCTGGTCGACAGCCCGCTCACCACCGGCAACGATCTCGACGGCCTGGTGGTGTGGATCGCCGCGCGGAAGGCCGGCCGGAACACCGAGGTGGTGAAGCTCACCGCGGGGCAGAGCGTCGACGTCACCGGCGGCGCCTTCGTGGCGGCGATCGTCAACACCAACCGCGGCGCCAACGGCGCCTCGCTCAGCCAGCGCCCCGGCATCTGCCTGGGCACGCCCGAGGAGGTCGCGAGCTGTGTGGCCGCGCTGGGCGGCGGCAGCGATGCGGGCGTGGACGCGGGCATCGACGCGGGCACGATGGAGCCGAGCGACGCGGGCACGGGCACCGACGGCGGAGTGACGGAACACCCGCCCCCGCCGGGCTGCGGCTGTGGAATGGGTTCGTCGCCGGGGTTGTTCCTGGCCCTGGCGCTCGCCCTTCGACTCCGCTCGGGGCGCCGGAGGATTGACGCGTGACTTCTTCACTTCTGGTGGTGGCGCTTTCGCTGGTGGCGGGAGACGTCAGCTCCCGAAGGAGCCCGGTGGTGCAGGTGGTGGAGAAGGTCTCTCCCGCGGTCGTCTACGTGGGCACGGTGCAGGTGGTGGAGACCCGCTTCCGCCGGGGCGGCTTCGACGACTTCTTCTTCGGACCCCAGGAAGAGCGGCGCGCGGTCGAGGGCCTCGGCTCGGGCGTGATCATCGATCCCACCGGGATCATCGTGACCAACGACCACGTGATCCGCGGGGCCTCGCAGATCCACGTGGTGCTCGCCGACGGCCGCCAGCTCGACGCCGAGGTGATCGGCTCTGACGCCGACGCCGATCTCGCGGTGCTCAAGGTGAGCACCAAGACGCCCCTGCCCGCCGCGAAGCTGGGCATCTCTTCCGACCTGATGATCGGGGAGAGCGTGGTGGCGATCGGCAGCCCCCTGGGCCTCAAGAAGACGGTCACGGTGGGGGTGGTCTCGGCGCTCGGGCGCACCATTCGGCACGAAGATCGCGTCTTCAACGACTTCATCCAGACCGACGCGTCGATCAACCCGGGCAACTCCGGTGGACCGCTGCTCAACATGGACGGCGAGGTGATCGGCATCAACTCGGCGATCATCGCGCAGGCCCAGAACATCGGCTTCGCGATCCCCGCGGACAAGGTGCGGCGCATCGTCAACGAGCTGACCCAGTTCGGGAAGGTGCGGCCCGCGTGGGTGGGGCTCGACGTGCAGCCGCTCTCGCTGGAGCAGTCCAGGCGCCTGGGCTGGGACCGCACCTACGGCGCCCTCATCACCTCGGTCGACGAGGGCAGCCCCGCGCAGCAGGCCGGCCTCCAGCGCGGCGACATCGTGGTGCAGGTCGGCTCGACGCAGATCGAAGACGCCGACGATCTCCGCAGCCGCCTGCGCGGCGTGACCGCGAAGAGCCAGGTGGCGATGAAGCTGTTCCGCGCGGGGAAGGAGCTCAGCGTCGAGGTGAGCCCCATCGAGTTCCCCCAGAAGCTGGTCGATTCCACCGTCTGGGAACGGCTCGGCCTGCGCCTCAAGCCCGCCCAGGGGGGGATGAGCATCATCTCGGTGCGCGAGGGCAGCGCCGCCAGCCGCATCGGCCTCGAGCCGGGCGACCTGCTGCTGCGGGTCAACCAGCAGCCGGTGCCCAGCGCCGACGCCTTCAAGGAAGCGATCATCCAGGCGCGCGGGAAGCCCTCGGTGCTGCTGCTGGTGAAGCGGGGCCCCCGGGGGTACTACCTGACGCTCCCCTTCTGAGGAGGGTGTTGAAGCACGGCCCTCGACTTCGCTCGGGCTGAACGGATTCGGCCGGTTCCGTTCACGCCGAGCGGCCGAGCGGAGTCGCGGCGCCTCTTTCACCAGCCTTCTGAGGGGGGCGGGCCAAGAGAAAGAATTGGCGGGAGGCCGGGAGCCCCGTAGCCTGCCGCCATGACTGCGTACCGGTACCAGGCGCTGGGCCCCCTTCAGGCGGGTGAGGGGTCGCGGGCGTTCCTGGGATTGGCGATCAACGAAGCGAACAAGGCGCGCCCGGTCGTCATCATCTGGGTGCCGGAGGCGGCCGAGAAGGACGCGATGTTGCTCGCGAAGATCAAGCGAGAGACCGAGCACGCCGCGATGCTCGATCACCCCCACATCGTCACGGTGATGGGCTTTGCCAAGCTCGACGAAGGTCACGCGCGCGTCGTGGAGTTCGCCGACGGCGAGTCACTGCGGAAGATCCTCGACACCTGCAAGAAGATGCCGCCGCGGGTGGCCGCGCGGGTGATCCTCGACGCCTGCACCGCCGTTCATTACGCGCACGTCGCAGGCAACGACGACGGCGCGCCGCTCGTGCACGGCGACCTGCGGCCGGAGACCCTCCTCATCTCGTTCCAGGGCGTCACCAAGGTGACGGGCTACGGCGCGCTCGCCTTCGCGCCACGCGAGCTGGGCGGGCAGCGGGTGAAGGGGCGCCGGGTGCACTCCGCGCCCGAGCAGATCATCGGGGGGCGTGACGCGGTCTCCGTGCCCACCGACGTGTACCTGCTGGGCATCAGCCTCTACGAGTGCCTCACGGGCACCGTGCCGTGGGCCGAGCAGGCCGACTACTTCGATCACGCGGTGCTGACGCTGCCGCTGCCGCCCGCGACTCCGGGAGATCTGCCGGAGAACTTCGAGCCGATCATTCAGAAGGCCTGCGCGAAGAAGGCGCTCGATCGCTACCAAACCCCGCTGGCGATGCGCGAGGCGCTCGAGGCGGCGGCCGGCAGCGAGATCGCGACCGATGAGGAGCTCTCGAAGTTCCTCGAGACGCTCTTCCCCCAGAGCCACGAGCTGCGCGCCGCGCGCCGACACACCATCGACACGGGCATCGCCGACTTCGTGCGCCGGCAGTGGGCCGAGCAGGAGCGCCGCGAGACGGTGCCGATGATGCGCGCCATCGACGTGCCGGCCTCGATGATCCCGCCCGGGGTCCCGGCCCCGAAGCCGCCCGCGGCGCCCAAGCCCATCGTCGCTCCGGCACCTCCCCCCAAGCCCGCCTGGACGCAGCCGCCCGAGGACGACGAAGAGCCGCAGAAGGACCAGGGCAGCTCGATGCCGTGGCTCATCGCCCTGGCGGTCTTCATCGCGATCATCTCGGGCTGGTGGGCGTGGAAGAAGGCCAACGAGCCCATCCCCGGCGTCGACATTCTCGAGCAGCCGCCGAAGGCCGCGGTGGCGCCGATCGACGCGGGCCCCCCGCCTGCGCTGGCGGTGGCGGTGGCGGTGGCGGTGGTGGACGCGGGCGAAGAGCCGTCTCAGGACGCGGGAGAGGCGCCGCTGGAAGACGCAGGCCTGGCAGTCACCCCCGAGGTGATCGACGCGGGCGCGTCGGTGGTGGCGGCGGTGGTCTCCGAGGTGCCGGTGAGCATTCAGTGCTCCCCTCCCGTGGAACTGCTGCTCGAGGGCAAGTCCCTGGGCCGCACGCCCTGGAGCGGAAAGCTGCCGCCGGGGCGCAAGGTCTTCACCCTGCAGAACAAGGCGCTGGGCATCTCCACTACGCGGGCGATCACCCTCAAGGCCGAGCCCGTCGAGGAGAGCTACACCTTCGAAAAGGGCTTCGTGACGGTGCAGGCGCCCGAGGGGGCCGCGGTGTTCATCGACGGAACCCGCATCGGGACCGCGCCCATCAGGGGCGAGATCCCCGTCTACGAAGGCAGCCACCGCATTCAGGTGACGGTGGGGCAGTCGAAGTGGGCTGAGCCGTTCACGCTGTACAGCGCGCAGCGCGTCTCGTTCAACGTCGAGATTCAGTAGGGCTTCCCTCTCCCTGCGCAGCAGGGTGAGGGGCTTTGGGACTCAGGCGAGCTTGCGCTGCTTGATCAGCGACTCGTAGCTGCGCGTCACGGTCTGGGCGAGGATCAACAGCTCGCCCACGTCGGGTGGCGTGAGCTTGTCGGGCCCGTGATCGACGTAGAGCAGGTGCACCAGCTTCCCGCGCACCAGCAGCGGGAGGATCACCGCGGTCTGTGGGTAACCGCCGCCGAGCTGCTCGTAGAAGACCTGCATGCCCGGGGTGCGCTTCATCGGCCCGATGAAGTGTGACTTCAGATCGCGCACCAGCTTGAAGGTGTTCGCCTCGCGCAGGGTGACGCCGATGCGCCGCACCGCGCGCACGGTGACGCCCTTCCCCGTGCCCTTCCACCCGGTGACCAGATCGCCCTGCACGTTGAGCAACAGGCTGCGGCGAAACTTGCTGCGCGCGAACTGCAGCACGGTGCCGGCGATGTCTTCGCGGTTGGTGCTGGTCTGCAGCTGCTTCTGCGCCTCGACGAAGGTGAGCGGCGGCGCCTGCTGCTCGACGGTGACGCCCGGCGGGTACGGGGCCGAGGGCACCGGCGAGGGAACGGCCGGCGCCTCTTCCTCGATCACCGCGCCGTCGATGATCTCCTCTTCTTCGCCCGTGCCTTCCACGGCCTTCGCGTAGATCTTCGCGAAGTCGTCCTCGTTGATGAGTTCGCCAGCCTCGGCGGGCGTAGAGAGCGCCTCGTTCTTCTTCTTCGAGGGCCGCAGCGCGTTGACGTCGATGGGCCGCATCGGCCGGAACGCCTTGCAGTGCGCGCGCAGCAACTGGTTCATGCGGAACTCGGGGATGACGACGGTGACCACCCGCTTGCCGGCCTTGAACCCGAGCGCGTCGGTGGCCTTGATCTGGGCCGGGCCCATGACCACCACCGTGAGGCGGGTGGCGTCGATGCGCATCGGGAGCACGTCTTCGTCGTCGTAGAACTGCCGGCTGACCAGCGCGAGCGCGGCGGGATCGGGGACCATCTCGCCCGAGGCGAACGGCATGGTGTGCTGCTTGCCCAGCACGCGCGCCAGGTCGGCTTCCTGGAGGAAGCCCAGCTCGACCAGGTTGGTGCCCAGCCGGCCGCCGTGGACGACCTGCGTCTCGAGCGCCTCCTCGAGCTGGTCGGGCTTGACCAGCTTCTCCTCCAACAGCATTTGCCCCAGTCGCGCCACGTCTGCCTTCCTAGTCGCAGGTGAGCGCGCGCGCTACGGAGCCGCGTGGGGGTGGTGGGAAAGGCCGACCAGGTTCCCCTCGGGATCGCGCACATACATCGTCCAGGCGGTCTCCCGCTCGATGCTCAGGCCGCGCCTGGAGAGCTCTTCCACGATCGACCGTCGCTGCTGGGGATCGATGCGCAGCGCCACCATCGAGTAGCCCAGCGCCCCCTCGGGCGTCTGCGGGCGGATTCCCTCGATGGCGATGAAGGGCTGCGCAGCGAGGCCCGGCTGGTTCGAGGTGCCGACCCAGATGCTGCGCAGCGAGCCGTCGTCCCGATGAAAGCGCTGCAGCTCGGGGAGCTTGAGCATCTCGACGTAGAAGGCCGCGACGCGCGCGACGTCGTGGACCTGCACCGCCACGTGGTGAAACCCGAGGACGTTCACGGCGGGGGAACCTAGTACGCGAAACCTCTCCCTGCGCAGCGGGGAGAGGGAGACCACTTCAGCGCCGGCGGCGGCGCAGAACGAGCGTCAGCAGGGCGAAGAACGCGGGAGAGGCGAGCTCCGAGCAGCCGCAACCCGTCGCCGGCGCCGCCACGGGCGCAGCGGTCGAGACCACGTACCCGTTCAACGAGGCCACCGGCACCACCGTGGGCGTGGAGAGCAGCCGGGCGCGCGCAGTGAGCTGCAGCTTCGTCTCCCCCCGCGGCGGCACGGCCACCGCGTCGATCACCACGCCTTCGTCGGTCGCGCGCGCAGGCACCCGGCGGCCGTCGAGCAGCGCCGTCTCGAGCAGCGGCGCGCCTCCGCTGAACGGCAGCGTCAAGGAGAGGCCCTCGACCTGGCAGTCGGTCGGGTTCACGATCGTCACCTCGAGCAAGACGCCTTCCTCTTCGCGGCGCAGCGGCGGCCGGGCCTTCACGCCCACCTCGAGGAACGGCTGCACGCCCAGCTCGATGGTGCGGGTCGCCACGTCGACGTTGCCTGCCCCTGCGTCTGCGGCGAACTCGAAGGACACCTGCTGGCCCACCAGGGAGAAGTCGAGCGCCGCCGTCTGCAGGTCGAAGGTGTCACCTGCCCCAGCGTTCACGATCAAGGCAGGACCCGAGGTCGCGCGCCACGTCACCTCGGCCACGCCGCACGCATTGGGCACGGAGAGCAGCCGCACCGGCCCGCTCGCGCCCGCGCCGCAGCGGACGTCGACGCGATCGACGGAGAGCGGTCCCACCTGCACCGGGCTGAAGTCGAGGGTCACCTGCTGCTGATCGGTCGCGCCGGTGAAGACCCCGCGCTCGAAGAGCTGCGCGACCACCTCGTAGGTGCCACCCGAGCAGCCCCCCACCACGGGCAGGGCCCAGCTGCCGCCTTCCGCCGCGAAGCCGCCGTCGACCACGGGGTTGCCTGCGCTCGAGATGCTGATGCCCACCGTGGCGCCGCGCTCAGCGAGGCAGCCCGCATCGATCTGCAGCCTTCCGAAGAGCAGCCCCGCGTCGCCCGCGGCGGTGATCCCAAAGCCCGTGTTCGCGTCGAGCGGCGGGGCGTCGGGGGGAACGTCGACCACCAGGCTCGCCGGTGCAGAGACCCGCCCGGGGTCGCCCAGCACGTGGCGAACCGCGGTGGCGAGCACCTGGTCGCCCGTGCCGACGCACTGACTTGCGAAGATGCGCAGTCCACCGTCGATCTCGGTCACGCTCGCCCCGCCGTCCACCGACCAGGTCCAGCTCAGCGTGGTGCCGGGGAAGTCGCTCGCGGCGCTGCTGCACGCGTGCTCGGGGCCCGAGGAGCGCCAGTCGACGGCCAGGCCACGAGGCTGGGTCCCCGGCGAGGCGAACACAGGAGGGTTCGGCGCGCCCCACGGTTGCACCACGAGGTCCTGGGTGAGCTGCGTGGTCGAAGGGGTGCCGCTCGCCCACGCCGCAGTCGCGGTGATGGTGACGAGGCCACCATCGGAGTTGCACTCGGTGGCCGGCGGCGTCCAGGCGAAGGTGGGACCGCTCCCGCCCCCGCCGTCAGGGGTCGTCCAGGTGAAGGCTGCGCTCACGCAGCCTCCGTCCACGAAGGCAGAGAGGATCACCGGCGCGCCTCCCGCGAGCGGCTGCCGGGTAGAGACGATCACCTCAGGCGTGCCGCGATCGGCCACCGTCATCGGCACCTGGATGGTGCGGTCGTGAGGAGCGAGCCCATCGCTGACGGTCACGTCGATGAGCGTGGGCGCGCACACCCCGAAAGACGCGGTGAAGTCGACAGCGGTGCCGTCATCGACGCCGGCGACGGGGACCAGGGTGCCGGCATCCGACGACCAGGAGACGAAGATCGGGTCGCCATCGCCATCGCCCGCGTCGGCGACCAGCCTGATCGTCTGCCCTGCAGCCAGAGACGACGGCGCGATCACCGCGACCGCCGGCGGGGTGTCGTTCTCGTAGAGCCAGATGTTGCCGCTGGTGATCTCCACCGTCACGCACCACCGATCGGCGAGGCAGCTGATCCGATCGGTGAAGGCCACCCCCGCCGGGGCCCCACGCCACTTCCAGGCGAGCCCCGGCCGCGCGGGATCGGGGATGGGCCCGATGATTCCGCCGCCGCCCGTCGTCGCCATTCCCGTGAGGCCGCTCATGCCGAGGTAGCGGGCCACCACGCCGGCGCCCATGGAGGGCGTCAGCGGCATGGCGGTGCCGCTCAGATCCGGAACGAGCATCAGCGCGCCCCCGGTGAGCGCGGTCGCCATGACCGCCGTGGCCCCTGCTCGCTCGAAGGGAGCCGCGTCACGCACCGTGGCCGGTACCACGAGCGAGAAAGGAGCCCCGCCATCGACGCTCACCCTGACGACCGCGGGCATCGCCGGGCTGCCGACGTTCATCACCGCGTAGTCCGCACCGCCGACCCGGGCGGTCTGCAGGGTGCGGGTGTTCGCCAACTGCCACGAGGTCCCCCTGGGCTCCCACCCGGCGTCGGGGAGCGGACCGCCGTACATGAAGTCGGTGCTGAAGCCATCGGTGAGCACGGCGACGCCCTGCAGGCTCGAGAGCAGCCGGAAGCGGACTCCGGTGCCGATCACGCCGAGCGTCGCCGTCACCCCGCACCCCGGCGAAGAGGTGATCTGCCGCGTGGTGCCCGCGAAACCGACCAGGCAGTTCGCGCCGAAATACCCTGCGCCGCGCAGGTTGCCGGAGAGGTTGTTGAGCTGCGTGGTTCCCCCATCGAGGACCTGCCACGCAGTCGCGCCCGTGGTGGACACGGTCAGCACCACGCCCGCGTCCACCACTTGAAGGTCCTGGATGCCCGCGATGGTGCCGATCTGCCGCCAGCCCGCGAACGCGAGCATCGGGAGCAGCACCAGCATCGCGCGAAGGACTCTCATCAGTAGCTGATCTCCGTGCGCAGGTAGACGCGATCACGCGACGCCGTCGGGCCCATGTCCAGCCCGGTCCCGGCGAATCCAAAGGCGTTGTAACCGGCGCCCACGAAGAAGCGGTGATCGAACCGGTATCCCACCTCGGCGCGCAGCGAGGCCCACGAGCCGCCGTCCGGCGCGAGCGAGCGGGCCGCCGCTTCCCCCGCGACCTCGAGCCCTTCCCAGAGGCGCACCGAGGGGCGCACCGAGCCAGCGAGGATCAGCCCCCATGTGGTGAGGCCGAGGTGAGCGCCCGCGCCGACGGCGAAGCGATCGGAGATGCGAATGGTGGGCAGCAGGGAGACCACGTGCAGCCGGGTGTCGAGCGCGGTGGTCCAGTTCTGCTGGTAGGCGTACCGGGCGAGCAGCGCGCCGCGGCCCAGGCGCCAGGCGATCGCGGCGGTGGCGTCGACGGTGCGCCCCACCATCAGGCCTTCCTTCGTGGAGTGCGTCCACAACGCGCGCGCGGTGATCGACACGTCACGATGCACCCGCCACTCGCCGCCGCCCGAGGCCACGAATTGCCGCAGCGTCCGCGCCCCCTGCTCGTCTCTCACCTCGCCACGGGCGAAGAAGCGCAGCGCGTCGCGTTCGTAAGCGAGGGTGAGGCCGCCGGCGTTGCGGGCCACGTCGGGCGCGAGCCCATCGAGCGCCCGCGCGCCGTGCTCGTAGCGCGCGGTGACGGTGAAGGCGTCGTCGACGCGCTGGGTGAGCCCCACTGCGCGCGCGAGCCGCAGCCCATCGACGTCGGTGGCCGACACGTCTTCGACGAACACCGCGGTCGCGGGATCGATCTGCTGGCGCACGCCGGTGACCAGGCGCCGCTCGCCTGCGCCCGGTGCGTCGGCGTCGATCGAGTGCACGCCGTACCAGGTCTCGTCACCCGCCGAGTACGACACCGTGCCCCAGACCTGCGGGCCGAGCACCGGCCCCCAACCGCCGCGCAGCCCCAACTCGAGCTTCTCGCTGGGCTTCACGTCGACCCCGAGGCTGGCGAAGGACAGCTCCATGCCCCCCAGGGAGATCAGCTGCTGTCGATACCCCGCGCGCAGCTGAAGCCAGCGCGTCAACCGGTAGCGAGCGGCGAGCCCGAGGGTGAAGCCGCCCCGGGTCTCACCCTCGAGCGTCTGCTGGAACTCGCGCGCCTCGAGCCGCACGCCCCAGCCGGGCTGCTCGTACCCCACCCCGCCACCCAGGGTGCGGCCGGTGATGCGCGCGTCCGAGAACGGGTCGCGCGGATCGCGCATCTCGCGGAAGTCGATGAGCGCGGCCACCACGATCGGCCCCAGCGGCTGCTCGCCACGCAAGGAGACCTGGTTGAGCGCGCCGAGCTGAGCGGTGTCTTCGAAGCCCTCCTGCCGCCGGCGCCAGGCCGCGTCCCACGAGCCCTTTCCGAAGAGCCCCTTCGCCCGGGCGCGCAGGGTGACCGCGAAGCCGGTGCTGTCGGCTGCCGAGGTGGCCACCGGGGGCGAGGTGAGGCCGCCATCGCGGGAGAAGGCGAGCCCCTGCACGCCGCCGAAGCTCTTGGCACCTTCGGCCGAGAGCCACACGGGGCCGAGCTTCGCCTCCGCGGCCGCGCGGAAGAGGGCGTAGGTCCCGTCGCGGAAGGCGCTGCCGGTCAGCTTCACCGGGCCCAGCCGCGCGCGCAGCTCACCGCCGAGCACGCCGTCGGTGCCCAGCCCTGACTCGAGGTACTCGTAGTCGACGACCAGCACCGCCACCACGCCCGCGGTCAACGGGTCAGTCTGCAGCAACGACTCGCTGGCGAAGAACGAGAGCGGCCTCGCCAGCAGCACCCGGCCCGAGAAGAAGTCGATGGTGTAGTCGCGCAGCCGCTGCAGGTGGAGTTCGCGCACCGGCAGCTGCGTCACCGCGTCGCGCCACTCCACGCGCAGCAGCTCGCTGCCTTCCACCACCGAGCTCTTCGCGAGGAAGAACAGGCTGCCTCCGGTGCTCTCGAAGCGCTCGTGCATCGGCCTTCGGCTCAGCCCGCTGAGCAGGTCGGCCTGAGGGAGAGCAGCGAGCGCCTTCAGCTCCACTCCGAAGGGCGTCTTCTCGGTCGGCGTCTTCAGCTCGAGGAAGGCGCCCTGCACTGCGCGGTGCGCGCGGCCGGCGTCGGCGGCCGCCTGGAACCAGCGGGCGCTGCCGTAGCCGAGCCGCCCCCAGCCCTCGCGAGAGAGCTCAAGGCGAAAGCGCCCCTCGGAGGGGTTGCTGGCGATGGTCGCGCTGTCGTCGGCGAAGGCGAGCTGGGTACGCATGGGATCCAGCTGGCGCGCGAACACCTCGACCTTGCGCGCGTCGAGCAGGGTGCGCGCGTTGAAGGTGGAGACTCCGTCAGCGCCGCGGAGGTCGACGTCACGCAGATCGAGCTCCACCCCCAGCTTGAAGCCCGCGAACGACGCACGCGCGGCTGCGGCGCCGCGACCGAACACCTGGAAGCCGGTGCGCACGTCGAAGCTCGCCTCGACGTCGAGCAGGCCCACCACGAACACGCCCGCCGCGCCCAGCCGTCGCAGCGACTGCGTCCAGCGCAGTGGGCTGCGCTCCTGTTCGAAGGTGAGCTCGATCTCGTCACCTTTGAGGTTGCGCGCGCCGCGGCCTGAAGCGTCGCGCGCGAGCCGCTCGCCCTCGACGGTGAGCGTGAGGTCGGCCGGCAGCTCCGCGGACAGCACGCCCGCGACCGACCACGACACCGTCCCCAGCGGGGTCAGCCCCCGGGGAATGAGCAGCGTGCTGCCCTCACGACGGACCACGTCGAGCGCGAAGATCCACAGCCGCACCTGCCCTGGGCGCTGGAGCGCGACGGGAATGCGGTTGTGCCCCTCGGAGAGGCGGGCCCACTGGCGGCCCTGGGGCGCGGGTCTGCCATCGATGGTGGCCAGCTCGCCTTCGGGCACCGTGAGGGAGAGCTCGTACTCGAGCACCCCCGCCTCTCGGCGCAACGAGGCCGATTCCTCCGCCAGCCCGGGGACGGTGGTCTCTCCTCGCCGCAGCGCGAACTCGAGGAACACCGCCGAGCCGGCGGAGACCTCGAAGGTCCGCCCCTTCTCCGCGCCCGCCCAGCTGCCCAGCAGCGAGCCGGGATCGACCTTCGCCCGGTGTCGCCCCTGGGTGAGCCTCCCGCCTGCGTAGACGTCAGCGGTGCGGCCGGCCACGCGCGCGAAGTGAAAGCGCCCGTCGCGATCGGTGACGGCCTCGAGCCCGGTCTCCAGCAGCACCCGCGCCGCCTCGACCCCGGGCTCCTCGGCGCCGCAGCGCGCGTCGGCGTCGAGGTCTTCACAGACGCGCCCGACGATCGCGCCATCGTCGAACTGGCTCACCACCGGCACCTGCGAGAGCACCGCGGCCAGGGCAAAGGCGATCATGGAGCGGCGCCGCCAGCAGCGGAACGCTGCGCGAGACAAACTGGAGCGAAGCGGAAGTTTGGCCGAGGCAGAGCGAACCAGATCATGGAGCAGCCTCGACCACCGCCGAAACCCGGCTCTCGACGTCGGTGATCGACATCAGCCCGGTGAAGGCCTCGCGGCTCTTGCCCCGGCTCACCACCCGGCGCACCCCCGCCGGGCCGCGGATGTCGACCTTCCGCCCATCGACGAGCTCGCCCTGCGGCGTCTCCACCCACCACTCGAGCTCATCGCCGCGGCGGTCCACCTTCACGTTCATCGGCAGCTGCGGGCCGATCTTCACCGGCACCTGCGCCACCACCCCGGGCGGCTGGGCGGAGACGCCGCCATCGGCGCCCAGCGAGAGCTTGAGGCCAGGCCACTCGGAGTGCACCGCTTCGCCTTCGGCGGGAAAGTCGACGGTGCCCTCAGCCGAGGTGAGGAGCTCGAGGGGGCCGGCGCGCAGCTTCTGGCCAGGCACCGGGAGCCCGGCGAGATCGGTGACGCCCACGGTGACGCCGCCATCGCTGCGCCAGGCCTGCAGCTTCGCCGGCTCCTTGCCCGTGGGACCCGTCGCCCGAACCAGAAGCGATCGTTCGCCCAGCCGTTCCTCGGGCGCGAGCTCCCAGCGCAGCGGCGCCTCGCCCTTCTCGTCGGTGATCGCGCGATCCGACCCCGGCCCCTGCACCGCCACCCCCGCGAGCGGCCGGCCCAGCTGATCCCGGGTGAGGGCCACCGCGCGCCACACGCCGCCCGCGTGGGCGACCGAGTCTTCCGGCTTCACGCTCAACGAGCGCACCGGCCCTTGCGAGAGGCCGATGACGATCTCCTCGCTCGAGTCGACCTTCCCCTGCTTCCAGGTGGCGGTCATGCGCTCCACGCCATTGCCCAGCTCTCGCGGGGCGGTCCACGTCCACTCCTGCACGCCGTCCCCCAGCTCGCGCGGCTGGCTCCAGGTGCCGTGGCCGCCCTTCCACTGAATGCGCGCGCCCTTCGTCGGGGCCCCGAAGCGATCGGACGAAGCGCAGAGCACCCGGGCCTTCGCTGCGCCGTCGGCAGGCAAGCGGGTGGGCGTCACCACGCAGGCGAGCTGATCGGTGGGCGGCAGCATCAGATCGAGCGGCGAGGTTCGCTTGTTGCCGACGCGATCGACGGTGATGGTCTTCGCCATGCCGATGCCCGGAGCGATCACCACCGGCAACCGGAAGCTCCCGTCTGGCTGCGCCCTCACCGGCCCGAAGGTGGCGTTGCCTAAGGTGAGGCGCACCTCGGCGCCCGGCTCGGCGCGACCGGGCACCTCGAGGGCGCTGGAGATGGGCACGCGCAGCACCCCAAAGGCGCCCTCCACCGACTGCGGGTGCGGCCACGGCGCAAACGCCACGATGATCGCCACCTCGGGGAAGCGGGTGGTGGGCAGCAGGTAGCGCGCGCGAAAGCGGCCGGGCCCCGAGCGCTCCACGTTCTCGAAGGTGCCGACGTTGGCGCGCAGCACCGGCGGCGCGGGCTGATCGACGCCGCCGATGGCGATCTCCAGCGTCGCCACCGGATCGCGCCCCTTCACGGGGGCCTCGGGGCTCAGCGAGAGCGTGACGCTGGTGGGCGCCTGCCCCCACGCGGAGACGGCGCTCAGCAGGCTGAGGAGGACGGCGGCGCTGCCACGCATTTCAGCGCGGCAGTCTACGTTGCTCCCGCCGCGTCACGAGGCGAATCGAAGCCGGGCGCCGCAGCACCAGCGCCAGGAAGGCGAGGGCCATGAAGAACGGCATCAGCGAAGCACCCGCGCTCGAGCAACCCGCGGCCATCGGCTCGCCCGCCTCGAGCGGCGCCAGCACCGTCGAGGTGGAGCTGGTGCTGCTGCAGGTCTCAGCGATCGTCAGGCGCACGCTGGTGAGCGCCTGGTGGGTGTCGCCGTTCTGAATGTGCACGCGTACGCCCGTGCCGGTCACGATCGTCCCCGCCACGTAGTTGCTGATGGTCGCGCTGCCCTCGCCTTCCCCGTGGCAGCGCTCGAACACGTAGCTGCTGGCCAACGCCAGCTGCGTGGGGCTGGAGGGGTGCGCCTCGGTGGAGGGGCTGCGGTAGTCGCACTCGAAGGACCTGCCCTCGAGGGTGACGGTGAAGCGAACCTTCTTGTTGCCGGCGTTGCCCGCGGTCACCGGGATCGACGCGGGGATCGCGAAGGACATCGCCGAGCTGAAGGACTCGACCGCGTCGACGCTGCGGGTGGGGCTGTAGAAGCGGGTCGCCTCGAGGGTGGTGCTGCGGTTGAGGCAGCTCGAGGGCGGCTCCGCGGCCGGCAGGGTGAAGGTGGAGCCGAAGATGTTGCCGTTGCCCGGGTCGCTCTCGTCGACCGCCTGCCACACCAGGCGAACCTCTCCGCTGGGGAGCACGGTGACGTCATTGAGCGTCTCGCTCAGCGTCGGGGTGTTGGTGATCTGGAAGAGGCGGTTGGTCGCGAGGTCGACCACGAAGAGGTCGGGGTTCAAGGTGCCCACCCGGCTCTCGAAGGCCACCAGCTGCCCCCGGATGGAAGGGTTGTACTGCTCGCCTGCAATCTCGAGCACCCTCTCCGCGCCACCGTTCACCGGCACGATCACGATGTTGCTGCCCGTGGGGCCCGAGAGATCGTCGCGCTCGAAGACGATCTGGGCGCCGTTGCTGTCGGGGCTGCGCTCGTTGAGCGGCGAGGACGACATCGCCGCCACCGACCAGGAAGACCCGCTGCGCAGCGCCCGGTACACGTCGCAGTTCGCGAAGCTCGTGCAGCGCTCCCAGGTGATCACCGTGCCGTCGGGCGAGACCGCGGGGTTCGCGTCGTAGACCTCGTCGTTGGTGAGCCGGGTGAGCGACGAGGTGGCGAGGTCGAACACCATCAACTCGCCGCTGCCGTCGCCCACCAGCGCGTAGTCGACGAAGGCGACGGTCTGCGCGCCGAGCGCCACCCCGATGCGGGTGGTGGAAGGGGCAGGCGCCAACTCGGTGATCGTCCTGCTCGCGGTGTCGAACAGCATGATCGCGGTGCGATCGCCGGGGAAGACCCGGGTGAAGACGATGCGGCCCTGATCGACGTCGCTCAGCAGGTCGTTGGCCAGGCTGCCGTTGGGCAGCGTGTTGTTGATCGCGAAGTCGCTGTTGGTGGGGAAGTCGTAGTAGCGGATCTCCTGAATGAGCCCGGACGCCAGCGTGTCGACGGCGCTGGAGTACGCAGCGACGTTCTGATCGACGTGCGGATCGAACTGATCGCCCGCCTGATTGTTGATGGTGATCTGGGGAGTGGAGAGGAGCCCCCCACTTTGAGGGGAAAACGTCAGCGCCATCGCGAGGACCGCCGCCACTGTGCCCATCGTGCCTCCCAACCGGCCTGCTGCGCCGGTACTGCGCTGTCTTCAGCTCAGGGCACGAGGGGCCGGACGGCACCCCACGCTTCTCCAGGCGACCACGGCCGACCGCTTCATCGAAACTGCGACGAAGTGAGGCCCCGCGGCTTTGCGACCCCAGGGTTTCCCCGGGTGTGCCCTGATGCAGGAGACGGTGTTGTCAGAAGAGTACGGCTGTCTCGTCGGTGGGGTCAAACACACCTCTTGCGACATCCGGCGTGCCCATGTAAGGCGCGCCCCTTCACCGGCCAGGTAGCTCAGCTGGTTAGAGCGGCGGTCTCATAATCCGCAGGTAGTCGGTTCGAGTCCGACCCTGGCCACTTCCGAAAGCTCAGCTCTGGATGCGACCCATCCAGGGCTGTTTTTTTGACGTGTTGGCGAAGCGACGGTCTTCTTCCGGCTGCAGGTTGGTAGCGACCTGTAGCGCCTGGAGACCCGCATGCAAGACACGACGATGCTCGGACGTACGTTGGAGACGAATGGTGCCACCAACCTCACCTCTGCCCACGTAGAGCCTGAGAAGGGCGAGGTGGTGAGCACTCACGTGCTGGTGGAGCAGCAGAAAGTCGATCAGCTCCGCGAGCTCTCGCGCCGCACGCGCATCGCGCAGAGCGAGTACCTGCGGGAGGCCGTCGACGATCTGCTCAGCAAGTACGAGAAGAAGGAGCAGCCGTAATGCCCCCGCGGCAGGCCGTGCCCGCGTGGAGAAGCGAGGAGCTGCCGACCTACGACGTCACCGGTCGCCACCCGCGGCTGGTGCTGGCCTCCCGGCGGGTCGAGACCGAGCCCTCTCCCCTGCTCGAGGCGATCCGCGCGTATCTCGAGCGCGCCGGGCGCTAGGGCTGCTGTTGCCGTGAGGGCGGCTCGATGGCCGGGACTTCGAGCTGCTGCTTGAGCAGGATCTCTTCGAGCGCTTTCTTCTCCCGCCGGCGAGCGCGCCAGCGGTTGAAGAGCAGGCTCCCCACCACCAGCACCAGCAGCGTCACCACCACCTTGCGCTCGCCCGCAGCCACCCGCGCGAGCAGCAACTCGATGTCGCCCCCGAAGTAGTAGCCGAGCAGGACGAAGATCGGCGCCGAGGCGAGCGCGGCGATCGAGTCGTAGAGCACGAAGAGCGAGTACCGCATGCCCACCGAGCCCGCGGTGAAGTACGTCACGGTGCGAACCCCCGGCAGGAAGCGCGCGAGCATCACGATCTTCTCGCCGTGCTTCTTGAACATGCCCTCCACGCGCGCCCGTTTCTCAGGCGTGACGATGCGCGCGAAGATGCCCGGTGCGGGGCCATGGGCGCCGAGCTTGCTGCCGAAGCGCCGGCCCAAAGCGAACATGATCGAGTCGCCGATGATGATGCCCAGGTACCCCACGAGGATCATGGTCGCCAGGTTGGCCTGGCCGCGATGCACCAGCACCCCGCCCATCACCAGGGGGATGTCTTCAGGCAGCGGCAGCCCGAACCCGGCGGCGAGCAGCACCACGAAGACCAGCCCGTAGGCCGTCAGCCCGGCGGCACTGCCGATGAGCCCGATGAGGAATTCCTTCACCGTTCACTTCTTCGCGGGGCGACGGGTCTCGAGCTTCTGCATGGCGTCCAGGACGAGCGTGTCGAGCGACTTGCCCTCATCGAACAACCTCGAGATGTCTTTGATTCCGAAGTACCCACGCGCGGCGGCCGCCTCGAAGCTGGCGTCGCTGGCCTCGATCGAGCGCAGAGCGATGGCCTGGGTGATGGCGGCGGTGGCGTAGTCCTGCAGCGACTGCTCGGGGGCGCCGGCGAGCTGAGCCTCGCGCAGCACCGCCACCCCGCCCGCCCACTTGCCGACCTGCCGCGACACCGCGGGCTCGACCCAGAGGCGGGCGAACTCGCGGATCACGCCCTCTACGTTCGGGGAGTCGCTGGGGCCGACGATGAGGAAGGCCTCACCCGACTCTCCCTGGACCGCGCGCACCTGGTCTTGCGCGTCGAGCAGGTTGACGACGATCAGCGCCTCGGTGGTCTCGGGCACCTTGAGCAGCGCGCGCGCGCGGGCGATGGGGAAGTCGGTGCCCGAAAGGTACGCCTTGAGCGCCTTGCGGTAGTCGCCCTGCACCGAGCCCATCAGCTCCTCGAGCTTCCAGCCCGTCCACGCCTTGCCCAGCAGCTGCTCGAGCCCCTTGAGTTCCTGCAGGTCCTTCGCCTTCGCGCCGGCCGCGAACGGCGGCATGTCGCTGCCCACGACGTACGAGAGGTAGCGGCGCAGCGCGGTCGGGTGCGCGTCGAAGAAGGCATCAGCCGCCTTGCGCACCTCGGGATCCCCGCCGATCACCCGGCCGCGAACCTGCTGGCGAACCGGGTGGTAGATCACCTTCGGCACGGGGTCCTTCCGGGTGACCGGGCCCTGGTCGAAGCCCACCGCGTTGAAGAGCGCGAACAGGGTGAAGACGCGCTCGTCATTGCGCAGCTCGACGCCCTCACCCGTGTACAGGCTCGCGAACCAGTCACCCTTCGAGCCGGCGAACGCAGGGGAGCCGAGGAGCAGGAGCAGCGCGAGCAGACGGGGCATGACGCCGAGGTACCCCACGCAGGCAGGGGCTACAAGGGGCTTTCGGGCGGGCGTCAGCCGCGCGCCACGAGCGAGCGGAGGGCGTCCTTGTTGGCGGCGACCTTGAGCCCGAACTGGGTGCAGATGGCCATCAACAGCTTCATGCAGGCTTGCGGCTTGGTGGCGACCAGCTTGTGAAAGTCAGCCTGCCGGATCTCCCAGGCGGTGACGGCGGACGAGGCGGTGGCGGTGCAGAGGCGCTGGCCGGGGTTGATGAGCGAGAGCTCGCCCAGCCAGTCACCGGGCCCCAGCTCCCCCAGCGCAAGCTCGCCCCGCTCGCCCTTGGTGCTCAGCGCGATCCGGCCCTCGCCGACGATCAACATCGAGTCGGACACCATGTTCTCGGCGAAGAGCAGCGCGCCCGAGGGGTAGTTCTTGGCGCTGCAGATCCCCGCGAGGATCTGAATGCCCGTATCCGTGAAGCCCGAGAGCAGACCACAGGCCCTGAGCCCTTCCGCTGCCGTCATGGGCGGAAAGGTACCACGACGAAATACGGGCGCCGCATTTCCGCTCGCTCAAGGACAGTCGAGGCCGGCCTTCTCGACCATCGCGCGCGCCTTGCCGGAACCGAGCTTGACGGAACGGCAGAGATCTCGAGCTGCGCCCGGCTTGTCGCCCCTGGCGTCCTTGAGGATGCCGCGCAGGAGGTAGGCGACCGCGTCGTCGGGGGCCGCGGCGATGAGGCCCTCGACCTCCTTCCAGGCGGCGTCGTGCTGTTCGGTGCTGACCAGCAGGGCGGCGAGATCGGCGCGGTTGTCGACCCACCCCGGGGCGAGGCGCCGGGTCTCTTCGTAGAACTTCTGCGCCAGGGCGAGCTTGCCTTCCCGAACGGCGATCAGGCCGGCGAGGTGCTGCGCGGCGGCAAAGCCCTGGCAGGCGAGCGCGGGCTGGAGGGCGGGCGAGGCCTGCTTGAGGGTGGCGTTGGTCGCGCGCGCGAGCAGGTACGAGGCCTCGGGTGAGGGCTGGTCCACCAGGGCGAGCGCCTGGGGGTCGGTGGCGACCTTCGCCAGCTGGGCGGCGTCGGCGGCCCGGCGGCAGGCGGGCGGGGGCACCGGCTCTTTCCAGGTCGCGTAGACGGTGTCGAGGGTGGCGAAGGCACTGACGCCCTCGTTGAGACTCGAGGTGCCGGAAGGCGTGAAGCCCAAGAACGCGCCGACCCCGAGCACCACCGCCATCACCCCCAGGCCCAGGAACATCGGCAGGCGGGAGCCGGTGGGAGCAGGCGCCGACGCGACCTTCGCCGGGGTGGCGGCCGCCGCGGTGAGCCCGCGCTTCTCGGAGTACCAGGTGAGGATGGTGACCAGCGAGTTGAGGCTGGCCACCACTTCTTCGAGACCGACCTTCACCCCCGAGTCGTCGAGGCTGCCCGCGTGATCGTGCGCCGAGAGGTTGCCCCAGGCCTGCACGGTGCTCATGTGGGCGAGCACGTTGGTGGGAATGATGCCGGCGTTGGCCTGCTGGCGGAACTTGGTGACCAGCTCGTCGAGCATCGCCTTGCCGGGGGTCTGCTTGAGCTCCTCGGTGACGAGCGAACGCAGCAGCGCCTCGAGCACCAGGCGGGCGTTCTGCATCGCGCCCTTGTAGTCCTGCGCGCGGCCCCGGCTGACGAGGGTCTTCAGATCTTCCTGCGCCCGCCCGAACTGCGGCGCGAGCTCGTCCATCTTCTTGAGCAGCGGTTCGATGTCGACAGCCATCGTTTTAGTCCCTCAGCGAGAGCAGATCGAGCTGGGCCAGCTTGAAGTCTGGCTGCTCCTTGACCACCTCACCCAGCAGCTTCTTCGCGGCGACCTTGTCCTTCGAGTCCTTCGCCTGCAGGGCGTTGGAGTACTTCACCGCGGTGCCCAGGGAGAGCTTGTGGGTCTTCCTCGGCAGCTCGGGGGCCACCGCGAGCGCGCCCAGCTTGACCAGTTGCTCGGTGACGATGGCGGCCACCTTCTCCTCGGCGCTGAAGACGTCTGCGGGGTCGAGCCGCACCTTCGCCTGGCCCACGGTCGCGCCCGTCTCGGGGATGATCACCCGCGCGGCGATCATCACCTGCGAGCCCGCGCCCACCAGGGAGCCGGTGAGCAGGTATTCGGCGCCCAGCAGCTTCCCCAGCTTCGCGAAGGCGCTCTTGTCGGCGAAGCGGGTCTCGCCCAGCTTGAGCTCGGCCATCACCGCCTCCAGGCGCTCGCGCTCGACGACGATCAGCTTGTCGGTGGCGACCAGATCGCTGATCAGCAGCGAGGCGAGACCCTTGCTGAAGTTCTGCAGCTCGACGTCGGAGGTGAGCCCCTCGAAGTAGAGCACCGCCACCCGCGGCTTCGCGCCGGCGTCGGGGGTCGCGGCGAAGGCCCGGGACGCCTGCAGGAAGAGGAGAAGCAGCGCGCAGAGTCTGATCATGGCCGTGGCTTTGTAGCAGCTAAGCTCCCACCCACGCATGGATGCCGCACTGAGCGCGACCCTGGACGCCCTGCTCGACCCCCAGAAGATCAGCTGGAGCCGGGAGCGCACCTTGCTGGGGCAGGAGCCCGCTGACGCCGAGGTGTTCCTGGGCGTGGGCAGCCGCGACGCCGAGCTGGCACCCCACCCGCGCATGCTCTCGTGGAAGCTGCCGCAGTGGCGCACCCGGAACCTGCGGTCCACCACCGAGGCGGTGCTGCACAGCGAGGCGGTGCTCGACGGCCTGACGCTGCCGCTCACCTTCCGCCAGCACGACGCCACCCTCGACTGCGTCACCGCCGCGGTGCTGGCGACCTACCGGGTGCTGCACCGGCGCTGGCCGCCGGGTCACCTGGCGCTGGCCGAGTACGTCAGCGAGTGGGAACAGGGCCGCACGGAGATCGCCGGCCACTACGCGCGCGCGCTGGCGTCGGTCTACTACGCGTCGATGCAGCTCTTCCGCACCGCAGACGGGAGCCCCTCGCGCGAGCTGGTGGCGCTGCTGGTAGGCGCGCTGGACCTGAAGCTCGAGCTGGAAGGCCTGCAGGCGCTGCCAGAGGCGCTGGTGCCCAACCGGGTGATGCGCCGGCTCAAAGCCGACGCCGATCTCTACCGGGCCGAGCTGTCCCGCGGGTGGAAGGTGCAGGTCGATCTCCCGGTGGACAACCAGCCGGGCGCCTATCGGCGCGTCGACGCGTTGTTCCTCTCCTCACCGCAAGACGTCACCGTGCTCAAGCTGCTGGCGCGGCCCGACAGCGAGTCGTCTTCCTATGGGCGCGGCTTCGAGCTGATGGCGGTGCACGCGCCCAACGAGCAGAACGCCTGGGGGCGCCACACCATCAGCATCGCGCCGGAGAGCCCGGGCACGCTCGACGATCTCGCGTTGCGGCTCGATCGCGTCGAGGGCGATTTCGGCCCTGACGGCGCTCCCCGCCTCAGGGGCAAGCCCCGCTTCACCTGGCAGCCCGAGGAACTCGGGGGGCTCGCCGACCCCTGGTACTCCGACGGCTACGCGTGGACCAAGCGGCGCTGCACCATCGTCGCCCCGCCCTTCGCGGGCTCGCGCCTCTCCCGCGAGCAGATCTGGGAAGCGGTGTGGCAGCGCTTTCACGTCGGCAAGAACGTGCACGTGACCTCGTCCCGCACGATCTTCTGCAAGCCGTTTCGCAACTTGAGGCGCGTCACCAGCCAGAGCTTGATCGCCGAGGGCTGGACGGTGATGGCCCAGCCCGAGCTGCGGCACGGCTTTCTGCCCTCGGTGACGAGCTCGTTCGCGGGCGGCGACGTGCTGCACTTCGAGCGCCAGGAAGGCGAGCGCACGGTGCACCTCTCGCTCTACCCCAGCCAGCTCGCGCTGGTGTGGGTCGAGTGGGTCGAGACGAAGCCCACCACCCTGCTCGAGCTGAGCACCCGGCAGGCCGGGCTCGCCTCGGGCGGCACCCTGGACGAGCTCAAATCGGTGGCGGCGGCGGCCTCGCGCTTCGAGGCGGTGGAGAACTCGAAGTGGCTGGTCTTCGGCGCCTACCGGCTCAACCGCGCGCGCTCGACGATGCTCGACGGCTCGCGCTCGGTGCAGGGGCTCTTCCACGCGCTGGCCAGCGGCGAGGCGCCGACCCTGGAGAACCTCCCCTCTGACGCGGAGGACGCCGCGCGCCGGGTGCAGGCGATGCGCGACGTGGAGCACTGGTTTACCCCCACCGGGGGCGCGCGGCTGGAGCTGCGGCTCGACGACAGCGCAGAGCCCCCCGCCCGCGACCACGACTTCGCCTTGTTCCTGCTCGCCACCGGGCAGCGCTACGTGGCCTTCGAGCTCACCCGGCGCATGGGCGCGGTGGAGCGGGCCTCTCGCACCGAGCGCTGGCAGAAGATGGCGCCCACCCGGCACCTGCGCGCCGACGTGATGCTGTTCACCAACTCGCTCTGGTACGCCCGGGTGTCGGACGCGCCCGAGCTCAACTGGCGCTACGACGCGTGGCGCGAGCTGCACGGCATGGAAGAGACCGTCTTAGCGCTGCGAGAGCAGACGACCGAGCTCGACGAGTACCGCAAGCAGCGCTTCGAGGCGATGGTGGGGGTGATGCTGTTCGTCTTCCTGCCGATCACCATCGCGTCGGGCTTCTTCTCCGGCGCGCAGTTCAACGAGATGGATCTGCGCCTGGGCCTGCCCTGGACCACCGGCGGGTGGATCCTCTTCGCGCTCTACACCGCGTTCTTCTCGGTGCTCGTCTTCGGCGCGGTGATCGTGCTGCGGCTGGTGTC
>VFKJ01001034.1 GCA_009885595.1 Myxococcales bacterium
GTGCTCGCGTTCGTTCGGTAATTCAGTACGGAGCTTCGACGTCAATCAGGCGGGCAGCCATCGTCGGCCCCGGAGCACGGTCCCCGCCAGGACCCGGAGCAGCCAGAGCCCCGTGAGCGCGAGGCCCGCCCCGAAGAGCCGCCACGCCAGCAGCTCGCCGCTGAGCACCGCGACGACGCCCAACCCGAGCGCGAGGACGTGCAGCCCCGCGCCGAGGGTCACGAGTCGATCGGGCAGCAGCTCCCGCGCGGAAGGAACGCCCGGCTGACCGACGCGCGGCGCGCACCAGTGCAGCCAGACGAGGAAGGGCACGATGCGCATCAACATGCCGTGCACCAGCGCTCCCGCCCAGCCCCAGAGCACGACGAGGCCGTAGAGCTGCGGCAGCTTCTCGAGCGAGGTCCAGGCGGAGAGTGCGCCCAACACCAGGCACACCGGCGCCAGCGTCATCGACACCCACCACAGGTGCAGCGTCGCGTCCTTCCGCTTGCGCTTGCGCGTGAGCAGGGCCCGCAGCGCCCAGCCGGGCTGCACCGCCCAGACGGCGAGCGCACCGGGGATGATCAGGAACGGCACCAGCGCGAAGGGCACGACCGCGAACACCGAGCCGAGGAGCGCGAGCCACGTGACCGCGACGCCGCCGAGCACGAGCCGGGTCAACCGCAGTGGCGGCGCGGCCACCAGGTAGAACATCGGCAGCACCTGCCACGACACCGCGCTCACCAGCCCGCCGATCCACCCGAGGAAGCCCAGGTGGGCGTGGGCGAGGCGCAGCGCGAGCCAGTCTCCGCCGAAGGGGTGACCGCCGCGCACCCACGCCAGCCGCAGCCCGGCGATGGCCACGGCCATGAGCCCCAGCAACGCGAGCCGCATTCCCCACGCGGTCGGAGTGCTCATGCGGCTGCGCGCCGCGGCCCAGCCCGCGGGGACCAGAAAACCCAGCAGCGCGAGCGAGAGCAACCCCATCGCGGTGAGAAAGAACACCGCCTCCCCCCTCGCCTGCGCGGTGATGAGCGCGATCGTCCCCGCGACGAGCAGCGCGTGAACCACGTGCGCACCGCGCGGCCTGGGCACCACCGCACCCGCGACCACCGGGAGCATCTGGTACAGCGCGCCCAGCATCACGAAGAGCAGGAAGCCCACCGTGCCGAGGTGAACCAGCGCGAGCTGAGCGGCTTGCCCCTGGAGCAGCAGGACCCCGGCGGCGATCAACGCCAGCGGCGCGGTGAAGAAGAAGCTCAACGGCACGCTCAGCGGCGGCCCCTGCTCGGGGCTGATCCCATTCATCATCGCGAGAGCCAGAGCACGGCCTTGCCGTCAGGGCGCAGCGCGACGTCGTAGTTCGCCTGGCGCGTCTCGAGATGAGGGAAGAGCGGCGCGGGCCAATGCGGGAGCAACGCCAGGAAGACCTCTTCGGCTCGCAGCGCCGCGTGGGCCAGGAGGATGCGGCGCATCGGCTCAGGGGCCTCGAGGCCGGTGAGATCGATCAGCGGCGGCACCGCGCCCTGGGCTGCGCGGACGACTCCACCCTCGTGGGCGATCGAGAAGCCGAGCGCCTGCAGCTCGGTGAGGAACCCTTCGGGCGCGCCGTGAAGCTCGAGCACACCCCGTCGCTCCAAGCCCCCCGTCGCTTCCACCGCGGTGATGAGTTTGGACCTGAGGTCGAGGACCCGAACGCGCACGATTGGATGGTACCGAGCCCGCCCCTCCACCACCCAACGCAAATACTGCGCTTGCTGGGGAGGGCGCCCTGACGCCGCGGTGGTATCTGAGGGCCATGGCGAACCCTTCCGACGGACTCATCACCTTCTTCAGCGACGATCACCGCGAGTGCGACGAGCTCTGGGCCGCGCTCGAGGGCGCCGTCACCGCGAAAGACCAGGCGAAGACCGCGACCTTGTGGCCTGCGTTTTCCGCGCGGCTGCTCAAGCACCTCAAGATGGAAGAGGACGTGCTCTTCCCCGCGTTCGAGGCGGCCACCGGCATGCGCGGCGGACCCACGATGGTGATGCGCGGAGAGCACACGCAGATGCGCGGCGTGCTGGCGGAGATGGAGCGGCGCGTGGCCAGCGGCGATCTCGACGGGCTGCTCGATCAGGGCGACACGTTGTTGATGCTCATCCAGCAGCACAACGCCAAGGAGGAAGGGATGCTGTACCCGATGGCCGAGCAGGCGCTCTCGGAGCAGTGGCCCGCGCTCGCCGCGAAGCTGAGCCAGGTCTAAGGCTCGCGCACCTGCTTGGGGCGCATGACGTGAATCATCGGCTGGCAGCGGCTGGTGTCCCCCGGAACCTCCCCGTCGCAGCCACCCGGCACGACGCGAAGGTTCCACCAGTAGGTGCGGCCGGGCTGAAGACAGACCGTGTTGTAGCCACCAGGGAGGGGCACGCAGTGGCTCATCGTCTTCGGACGAACCTGGAAGGCGATGGACGGCGCGTTGTCCTGAGCGGACCAGGCGACGAACTGGCTGGGTCCGTACGGTGGGTTGGGTGACTGGATCGCGAGGGGATGCCGAAAGTCACAGGCGGTCTCCGAGAGCGAGACCTCGTACGCGGTGACAGGAGTGCTGGGAGATTCGGCGGTGCGGACGTAGCCGAGCTGTCCCTCGGGCGAGGGGTTGAGGTCCGCGTCGAAGTCCACCGGCACCTTGATGCGGTAGGCGAGCGTTCCCGTCGGAGCCGCCGGCAGAGGGATCCACCAGAGCTCGTAGCGGCGCTCGAGCGGCCAACCGACGATGATCCGCGCGGGGTCCGGTCGAGCCCAGGCTGGTCCCCATTGCGTCGAGATGCTGGTGATCTGCTGGTCATCCGCCCCGCAAACACTCTCTGGCGGGCCCGCGTCCACTGCCTCCACGGGGATCCCTGCGTCGACCGCGCTGTCCCCCGCATCGACGGTGCTGCCTGCGTCGGTGCCCCGCACACCCGCATCAGGTGGTGCGGCCTCGCCTGCATCGACGCTGCGGCTGAGCCCTGAATCGCCCCACGTGCTGTCGACGCCGCAGCTGGCCAGAAGCAACACACTCCAGATCACGAACGCTCTGCACATGAATGACCTCCGCCGCCGCTCATCGCAGGGGGCGTGCCCGGGGGAGCGCCCTGCAATCAGGGCCCTCGGAGTGGTCCCTGTGCCGGACTGGTGCTGGTCGTTCTCGCCCAGGTGTCCGCTGGCGAGGACAGTGACCCCGGGGTGATCAGCGACGCAGCGCGGGCGCGGAGAAGTCATCAATCCAGTAGCCCCCGCCCTGCGCCACCGTCTGCACCACCACCCGCCCGCCCACGTCGACGAGGCCCGGGCCGGTGCCCCCCGCGGCAGCACGGTGCGTCACGAAGAGCCGCCCTGCGCCCAGCCGCCCGCCCGCCGTCCAGGCGTCGATGGTCTCCTGGTGCGGCGAGTTCAGGTAGGCGGCGTTGATGCCCGCGATCACCGAGCGCGCGCGGCCATCGTTCGGCGCCGCGGCCTGCACGTAGCTCGAGTTGCTGCTGGTCTTCCGCGCGTGGTGGTTGGCGTGCGTGACGTCCAGCCCCAGCGCGCCGAAGAGCTGCGGCTGGCTGTTCACCACGAAGGTCTCGAGGTCGGGCTCGGTCGAGAGCCCGGACCCGCTCAGATCTCCAGCGAAGAGAAACCGGAAGGCGCCGTGCTTCACCACGCCCACCACCGAGCGCGCGTTCTCCTCGTTCACGTCGGTCACCCCGAAGGCAGAGGCCGCCACCGGCGTGCGGCCCTGGAGCATGAAGCCATTGCTGCCGAGCAGCTCGAGGCGCGCGCCGGCGCCCAGGTCGATGAACGAGGGCTCTCCCGCGGCGTCGTCGCTCGCCGTCGCGAGGTCGCCGAGGGTGAGCCCGGGGCAGGCCGTCGCCGGGGCGCGGGGGCCGATCACGCAGGCGGACTCGGGCGCGCCGGTGCACAGGCCGAAGTTCTTCGCCGCCAGCGTGCCGCGCAGCCGCAGACAGGTCGCCTCGAAGTCGGTCTCGTTCACGCCGGGGCCGACGTCGACGAAGCCGCGGTGCACCACGCCTCCGGTGAGCAGCAGCGGATCGGTGCCAAAGACGAGCGCTTCGAAGCCGCCGACGTGATCCGCGTGGAAGTGGGTGAGCACGAGCCACTCCACCTCGAGCGGTGCGCGTGAGCGGTAGCCGCGGGCGGGCGTGAGCCAGGTGGTGTTGAGCTCGCGGATCGCCGCGCGCAGATCGTCGTCGTGGTTGGAGTTGCCCACGTCAATGACGGCCAGCGTGCCGTCGGGCCCGACGATGATCGCCGACTCGCCTGTCTTGGGGATCAGCCCCGCAGGGAGATCGAGCTGCCAGATCGTGAGCTCTCCGAAGATGGGGGCGCTGGGGCGCTCGCCGGCGTCGAACGGCGGCTTCGTCAGCTCACCCGCGTCTGCGTCTGGTGTTCCTGCGTCGACGACCGCGGGCGGAGGGGGACAGGCGCAGAGCAGGAAGGCGGAGAGACAGAGCGCGCGCATTTGCCAAGCCCTCTCCCCGACCCTCTCCCCCGCGGGGAGAGGGAGATCAACGGCAAAGCCAC
>VFKJ01000927.1 GCA_009885595.1 Myxococcales bacterium
AGGACGATCTGAGTGCGTCAGCGGCGGCGCATGGCCACGCATCGAGTCCTCCTCGCGTGAGAGCTGCCAAGGAGGTCATGCAGGATCAAGGCCACGGCCGACCTGCACCGACCCCCTCAGGGACGGGCAGTTCACCGGCTCGAGTCACTTCCTGGTCTCGGTCGCCGCCGAGCCCGCCGTGGAGGACGACAACTCCCAGGCCGGTGTCGTTGGCCCTCACCGCGATCTTCACCGAGGTGTCTTCCGCGGTGGAGCCTGACAGCTCACAAAACACTGCTCGGGTAGGGGTGGACTCAGCCAGTTTTCCTGTGCAGTTCTTCCCTTAGATCCTCGAGAACCCCGGGACAAAATCGTCGTCAGCGTGGGCGCTCGCCGGAAGGCCAGGAGGACCGTGTTTGCGGGCCCGGCGTGCCGATGGCTATGATGATGTACATGTCGAAGAGCTACTCCATCGCCGAAGCCAGGGCCCAGTTGCCGAAGCTGGTACGTGAAGCGGAGCGCGGTGCCGAGGTCGAGCTCACGAGGCGGGGCGAGAAGGTCGCCGTGCTGCTCTCGGTGGCCACCCGCACGCACCTCGAGGACGCGGGCACCAATTTCTGGGATCGGCTGGTGGCCTTCCGTCACGACCATCCCACGAGGGACCTGCCGCCGCGCGCCGCGCTCAGGGGCCTGCGCCAGCGGGATCAGGGCAGGCCGGTCAAGCTGTGACGCCTCGCTACCTGCTGGACACCAACGTTCTCTCTGAGCCGGTGGCTGTTCGACCCGACCCCTCAGTCCTCGAGCGCTTGCGCGAGCACCGCTCTGAGCTCGCCACCTCGAGCCAGGTGATCCATGAGCTGGCCTACGGAGCTGCGCGACTCCCCCGGTCGGCGCGGCGGAGGAACCTCGAGCGCTACCTCGAACAGGTCGTGCTCACCTCGATGCCCGTGTTGACCTACGACACGCAAGCGGCCTTGTGGCACGCGTCGGAACGGGCGCGCCTCGAGGCGTTGGGGAAGCCGGCGCCTACCGTCGACAGCCAGTTGGCCGCCATCGCCGTGGCCCATGGGTTGACTCTGGTGACGCGCAACCTTCGGGACTTCAGCTCGTTTGCCGGACTGGACTGCGTCAGCTGGCATCGTTGACGCGTCAGGGTTCCCACCACCTCCGTCAAGCCGGTTGACTGCGCCGCCCGCCCGAGTGAAGGACGGGGCCATGGGTTCGTTCGAGAACGTGTCGTCCGAGGGCAGCTTCGCTGAAGACGAGCGCAGCATCCTCTCTCTCTGGGAAAAGCTGCGCGCCTTCGAGCGCTCGGTGTCGCAGCGCGAGGGTGCCCCGAACTTCATCTTCTACGACGGCCCCCCCTTCGCCACCGGCCTGCCGCACTACGGCCACCTGGTCGCCAGCACGCTGAAGGACATCGTCCCCCGCTACTGGACGATGCGCGGCTTCAAGGTGAAGCGCCGCTTCGGCTGGGACACCCACGGCCTGCCCATCGAGATGGAGATCGAGAAGCAGTTGAACCTCTCCGGTCCCCAGTCCATCCGCGAGCTGGGCATCGAGAAGTTCAACGAGGCCTGCCGCGCCAGCGTCCTCAAGTACGTCGACGAGTGGCGCAAGACCGTCACCCGCGTGGGGCGCTGGGTCGACTTCGACGACGACTACAAGACGATGGATCTCTCCTTCATGGAGAGCGTGTGGTGGGTGTTCGGCGAGCTGTGGAAGAAGGGCCTGGTCACCAAGGGCCACCGGGTGATGCCGTACTCGTGGCGGCTCTCCACCGCGCTGTCGAACTTCGAGGCCGGCCTCGACTACCGCGACGTCGACGACCCCGCGCTCACCGTGCGCTTCAAGCTGCACGAGGAACTGCAAGGCAAGCCAGCCTCGCTGCTGGTGTGGACGACGACTCCCTGGACGCTGCCCAGCAACCTCGCGGTCGCCGTCAACGAAGAGCTCGACTACGTGATCGCGGATCACGAAGACGGCCAGCGCTACGTGGTGGCGCAGGCGCTCGCGGCCACCGTGCTGGGCGAGTCGGCGACGATCATCGGCACCCTCAAGGGCAAGGACCTGCTGGGCAAGACCTACCAGCCGCTCTTCCCCTTCTTCAAAGATCACAAGGGCGCGTTCCGCGTCATCGGCTCAGGCCACGTCACCACCACCGACGGCACGGGCCTGGTGCACATGGCGCCGGCGTTCGGCGAAGACGACGCCGAGGCGTGCCGCAAGGCGAAGATCGAGCTCGTCGATCCCGTCGACGCGGCGGGCAACTTCACCGCCGAGGTGCCGCCGTACCAGGGCCTCAACGTGAAGGAGGCCGACAAGCCGATCATCCACGACCTGAAGCAGCAGCACTCCATCTTCAAGCACGCGCAGATCCGCCACAGCTATCCCTTCTGCTACCGCTCGGGCACGCCGCTCATCTACAAGGCCACGCCCTCCTGGTACGTGCGCGTGGAAGAGCTGCGCGAGCGCATGGTGCAGAACAACCGCTCCATTCACTGGGTGCCGGGCTTCGTGGGCGAGAAGCGCTTCGAGAACTGGCTCAAAGAAGCGCGCGACTGGTCGATCAGCCGCTCGCGGTTCTGGGGCACGCCGATTCCCCTGTGGTCAAGCGACGACGGCACCGAGACGCACTGCATCTCGTCGGTGGAAGAGCTCGAGAAGCTCACCGGCCAGAAGGTGACCGATCTCCACCCGCACCGCATCGATCACCTCACCTTCGAGAAGAACGGCAAGACGCTGCGCCGCATCGGCGACGTGTTCGATTGCTGGTTCGAGTCGGGCTCGATGCCCTACGCCCAGCTGCACTACCCCTTCGAGAACCGCGAGCTGTTCGAGGGCGGCTTCCCCGCGCAGTTCATCGCCGAGGGGCTCGATCAGACGCGCGGCTGGTTCTACACGCTGCTGGTGCTCTCCACGGCGCTCTTCGACAAGGCGCCCTTCAAGAACGTGATCGTCAACGGCCTGGTGCTCGCCGAAGACGGTCAGAAGATGAGCAAGCGGCTCAAGAACTACCCCGACCCCACCGAGGTGATCGACCGCCACGGCGCCGACGCGCTGCGGGCGTACCTGATCAGCTCACCCTTGGTGCGGGCCGAGCCCTTGCGCTTCTCCGAGGCCGGGGTCAAAGAGGTGGTGCGCACGGTGCTGCTGCCGCTGCAGAACGCGTGGAGCTTCTTCACCACCTACGCGAACCTCGACAACTGGGACCCGAAGAAGGATCTCGCCGGAGCGCCGAAGCTGGCCGACCGCCCCGAGCTCGATCGCTGGCTCGTCTCCGTGCTGCAGACGCTGGTGCGCGAGGTGAACACGCAGATGGAAGGCTACTACCTCGACAAGGTGGTCCCCCCGATGCTGGCGTTCATCGACCACCTCACCAACTGGTACATCCGCCGCTCGCGCCGCCGCTTCTGGAAGAGCAGCGACGCCGCTGACAAGGCCGCCGCCTACGCCACCCTCTACGAGGTGCTGGTGGAGTTCTCCAAGGTGCTGGCGCCCGTGCTCCCGTTCGTCTCCGAGAGCGTCTACCAGCACCTGGTGGTCGGCCCCGGCATGCACGCCGCGAAGGAAGACAGCGTGCACCTCTGCAGCTACCCGCAGCCCGACGCCGCCAAGACCGACGCTCACGTGGAAGGCCAGATGGCGGCGGTGCGGCAGGTGGTCGCCCTGGGCCGCGCGCTGCGCGAGAAGCACAAGCTCAAGACCCGCCAGCCGCTCTCCACGGTGACGGTGGTCTCCACCCGCGCCGACGTGCGCGAGGCGATCAACGCCCACGCCGAGCTGCTCGTCGACGAGCTCAACGTGAAGAAGGTGGTCGCGCTCGCCGATGACGCCTCGCTCGCTTCCCTCTCGTTCAAGGCGAACTTCAAGACCCTGGGCAAGCGCATGGGCCCCAAGATGAAGGAAGCCGCCGCCGAGCTGTCCGCGCTCACCCGCGAGCAGTGGCACGCGCTGGAGCAGGGCGGCTCACTCACCGTGCAGGGCCAGCCGGTGACCAGGGAAGACGTGCTGGTCAGCCGCACCGCGCGGGGAGAAGTGGTGATCGAGAGCGAAGGCGATCTCACCGTCGCGCTCGACATCACCATGACCGACGCGCTCACCCGCGAAGGCCTGATGCGGGAGCTGGTCTCGCGCGTGCAGCGCATGCGCAAGGACCAGGGGCTGGCGGTGAACGATCGCATCA
>VFKJ01000724.1 GCA_009885595.1 Myxococcales bacterium
AGTGGGTGCTTCATCGCATTGGAAAGGGAGCACCATGAGGCCGGCACGCGAGCCGGCCGTCAGTGAACTCCTTGAGCCGTGCTCCCGCGGAGAGAAGCTGCACCATCGCCTGTGACGCGTGGGCCCCTGTCCTGAATGTCTCGTCCGGTGCCGGATCGGCCCCTCACCCTGGCGCCCCGGAGCCCCTGCCCGGGCCCGCGCCTTGACTGCCCATCGCTGAGTCACCCGAGAGAAGAGAACCCTCGCACCGAGAGGCCAGCGTGCGATGAGCACCGCCCTGCGCTCGTGAGCGTCCGCGTTCTTCAGGGCACCGAGGACGCGCGCTGACTCGAGCGTGAGCTCCCGGAGTCCCCGCGAAAGCTTGCTCGAGAGCTACAGAGTGGAAGACGTCCTGCCCTCTCCCTGACCCTCTCCCCCGCGGGGAGAGGGAAATGGATGATCAGCGGGCGATCGTCATCCGCAGATGACCACTGCGCCTGGTCAGCACCACCTGGCTTCCGCGGCGCAGCGCCGGCTGGTGCGTCACCACCTGCTCGAGCTCGCCCACCTTCCCGCCGAGCACCTGCACGCGAACGCGTCGCTCCACGCACGCGCCCTTCACGCACCGCTGCACCTCGACCTCGACGTCGGTGACGATCATCTTCGTGTCCGCCAGCCAGCGCGAGCTCGTCCCCACCACCTCGCCCCACGAGATCTCCTCGGGCTCGGCGCGGGTGACGGGCTCCGCCGCCAGCGCCGCCGACGCGCCCACCGCCAGCAGCGACAGCCGCCGACGCCGCGAGCTCGCCAGCAACAGCAGCACGCCGAGCACCGCCAACGGAACCGGCGCGGGCATCGACGAGCACCCCACCCCGCCCGGGCCTTCGGTCTCTTCCGGCTCGACCACGCTGGGGTACAACTGGGCGAGCCCCGCGATGTCGTCGGCGCTCAAGGTGCGCTTGCAGATCTCTCCGGGCGCGGCAGACGGGTACATCACGCTCGTCTCGTCAGTGGGGTTGTGCATCAGGCCCAGCGCGTGCCCCACCTCGTGCGTCAGGGTGTTCTGCAGGTCGTACTTCGTCTGTTCAGAGCCCTCGACGATCGCGAACCCCGCCGACTCGCCGTTGATGGCGATGTCGGCATCGAGGATCAGGTTCGTCCGCGCGTTGAGCGTCACCAGCGTCGCCGCCAGGTTGCTCGACTCGTACGGCCAGTCAGTCAGCAGCACGATGTCGTTCTGATTCTCCGCCCCGACCGTGTAGCCGAGCTCCGCCAGCGCCTGACCCATGCGCACCTTCACCTCGAGGCCCGCCGTCTTCGCCGCCATCGCCGCCACCGCGGCCGTCACCGCGCCGTGCGCGCCGGGCAGCCCCAGCTGCTGCGCGAGGTCGGAGGAGACCACGAACTCCACCTTCTGGCTCCAGCGCACCACGTCGCCCTGGCTATCGGTGCGGACCTCGAAGGCCAGCGCGGGAAGAGCGACCATCGACGAGAGCAGGAGCGTGCGGAGCATGCCCCTCGTTGAGCAGGCGGCGTGCCGAGCGCCGCGCGCTCAACTGGCGGAGTTCCGTCGGTCGCCCTGCACCAGTTCGTGGTCAGCAGAGCCCCAAGGCGCTTCGCCGACCGCCCGCGCGTCGGAGCGCGGCAGCACGAGGGTGAAGGCACTCCCCCGCCCCTCCGCTGACTCCACTTCGACCCGCCCGCCGAGCGCGGTGACGATGCTCCACACCGCGGTCAGCCCCAACCCCACGCCGCCGCCCACGCCGCGGGTGGTGAAGAAGGGGTCGAAGATTCTCGGCAGCGCCGCGGGAGGAATACCCGGACCTTCATCGGCCACCCGCACCCACGCCTCGCTGCCGTCGACGCCGGTGCTCACGGTGATCTTCCCGCCCTTCTGCACCGCCTGGCGGGCGTTCACGAGCAGGTTGCTCAGCGCCTGGTCCAGGCTCAGCGGCACCGCGCGCACCAGAGGATCGACCGAGAAGTCAGTGACCACCGACGGCGCATCGCGGCCCAGCACCGCGTTGACCACCCGGGACGCGGCGTCCTTGAGCCGCAGCGTCTCCACCTCGCCGGTCTGCTGGCGCGCCATCGCCCGCAGCCCGCGCACGATCGCCGACACCCGCTCAGCGCCCACCAGGGCATCGGCGGCGATCTGCCGCAGCTCAGCGACGGTGTCCCCGGTGGAAGGTGACTCCTTCACCACGTCAGAGAGCAGATTATCCATCGATCGGAGATTCGAGATCACGAAGCCCAGCGGGTTGTTGATCTCGTGCGCCGCCCCCGAAGCGAGCTGGCCTAAGGACGCCAGCCGCTCCGAGTGGCGCAGCCGGCTCTCCAGCACCCGCTGCTCGGAGACGTCGCGGTAGTGCACCACCACCGAGCCGTCGTCTCCCCCGGGGAAGGTCGACACCTGCAGGTGCATCGAGCCCATGCGCAGCTCGGCCTGGCGGGGACCCCGGTGCTGGGCCAGCGCGAGCACCGGGCAGCCGGGACAGGGCGAGCGCCGCTTCGCCAGCAGCTCGAAACACTTTCGCCCCGGCACCTCGCGCGCCTCCAGCCCGGCCTTGCGGCCATAGGCCAGGTTCGCCCGCGTCACCGTCATGTCCTTGAGCAGCGCCAGGGGCTCGCTGATGGCGTCGACCGTCGATTCCCATTCCTTCTTGGCGGCCACCAGGAGCGCGGTGCGCTGCTGCACCTTGAGCTCGAGATCGGCCTGGGTGACGGTGGCCAGGGCCTGCGCCTCGCGCAGCCGCTTGAGGGTGAGCGCGTTGAACACCGCGATCGCCACGTGCGGCGCGATGGTGGTCAGCAGGTCCAGCTCCGAGGCGGAGAAGGAGCGCCGATGCGCACCCTTGACCACCTGCAGCACACCCAGCAGCTCGCCGTGCGCCAGCAAGGGAACGCTGATGAGCGAGCGCGGCTCCGGCA
>VFKJ01000429.1 GCA_009885595.1 Myxococcales bacterium
CACCCGAGACCGCGCCGCCGCCAGTTGCGGCCGTTCCGCCGCCCTGGCCACCGTCCACCTCACTGGGCACCGACGCTCCGCAGCTCGCCTCGAGGAGCAGCGTCATCAGCACGGCGACTGCGATCGCAGCACGGTTCACGGTTCGTCCCCCGGGGTGAGGCTGGTGCGTTTATCGACCCCTCGGTAGAATTGTCAAATGCGCCCTCGAAAACGGAAAGCCGGTCGCCCCGCGCACGCGCTGACGCCCGCGGACCTGGTGGCGGTGGCGGCGCCGCTCTTCGCTGCGCGCGGTGCCCAGGGCGTGAGCCTGCGAGAGGTGGCGGAGGCGGCCGGTATTCGCAAGGCCTCGCTGCTGCACCACTTCGAGAACAAGGAGACGCTCTACACCGCGGTCGTCGACACGGCGCTGGCCTCGCTGCAGACGTTGATCGCCGACGCCCGGCTCGACGAGGGGGACTTCGCGCTGCGCCTCGACCGCCTGGGCGAGCTGGTGTGCAAGGCGCTGTCGACCCGGCCCGAGACGGCCCGCCTGCTCTTGTACGAGCTCGTCGGTGAGGGGCCCTACCTGCGCTCCGGAGGAGCGGAGCGGGTGCAGGCGACCCTCGAGCTGACGACGGCCTTCCTCGAGGCGGGCATGGAGACAGGCGCCTTCCGGAGGTCCGATGCGCGACAGCTGGCGCTCTCCATCGCGGGGCTGCACCTCCTCCCCTTCGCCGCCGCCCCGGCCTCCTCGGCGCTGCTGGGCGGTGAGCTCTTCTCGCCCACCCAGGTGGAGGCGCGCACCACGGCGGTGCTCGAGCAGGTCCGCGCGCTGTGCTTGCCGGTGCTCTGAGGCGCTGAGGTGACGTGCAAAGCGCCTTGGTGGAGCGCTGCGTCGTTCGACGACAGCGGGGTGCATCGCCACTCCAGAAGAGCGTGCGGAGTCTTTACAGTCGCTCAGTGATTCCGGGCGGTCACGCGAGGGCACCGGCGTTGCTGTGTGGGGACAGCCTTGAGCACCTCGACCGAGATCCGCATTCCGACGCAGACGTTTCTCCTGCCCGGTCAGCAGTTCTGCATCGGGTTGCCGTGGGAGCGCGCCGACCTTCCCGCGCGTGGCCTGCCCGCCCTCCCGCCGAAGCTGGCCGCGGCGAAGCTGACGCTGCGGGACGATCGGGCCCGCGCCGATCCCTGTGAGGGGTGGGAACTGGGCGCGTGCCGGGTGCTGAGCCGGCTCTCCGATGACTCTGCGCGCACGTTGCTGGCGGTGCGCACCGATGACGTCGATGGTTCGCAGCTGGTGGTGATGCGCAGGCTCGAGCTGCCCGAGGTGTTCGCGCTCGAGGCCCGGAATCACGCGGAGTGGGCGGGCCGCTACTCGCACCCCAACCTCGCGCGCGTGTACGGCTGCGAAGAAGGTGACGAGGGCGTGTTCTGGGTGACGGAGCTCTCCTCGGGAGCCACCCTCGCGGAGATCGCCGCGCTCATGCGCCGCCAGGGCCAGGGCGTGCCGCTCGGGCTCACCCTCGCGGTGGTGCTGGAGACCGCCCGCGCGCTCGCTGAGCTGCACTCCGCGGGAGCCGCGCATGGGCTCATTCGGGATCAGAGCATCGCCGTCACCCTCGATGGCACTGCGCGGCTGCTCGACACCGGGCTCTTCCGCTGCCTCGGGCAGGGTCCGTCGTGGCTCGAGGTGCGGGAGATCATGGGGCCGTATTTCGCTCCGGAGCAGCTGCTCGAGGGCCGCCTGCCCGACCCGAAGACCGACGTCTATTCGCTGGGCGTGGTGCTCTACGAGGGGCTCACCGGCGAGCAGGTGCGGCGGGGGAAGACGTTCGAGCAGCAGGTGAAGCTGGTGCGGAGCGGGGGCCTGGTGCCGCCGTCGCGCCTCAACGCCGCGGTGGGGCCGGCGCTCGACGAGGTGCTGCAGCGCGCGCTCTCTTCGAAGCGCTCCGAGCGGTATCCGAACGCTCGGGAGTTCGCCCAGGCGCTCGGTGACGCGAGCTCGGCGTTCATGTGGCGGCCGACCGTGCGCGCGCAGTTCGTCGCGAAACACTTCGATGAGCGCCGGCGGCAGGACGAGTCGTTGAAGAAGATGCTGGCGAGCCTGCCTCCTCCGCCGCCGCGCGTGCCCACGCAGGAGGAGCCGGCGGTGATTCCGTCAGCTGCGCTGCTGCCCACGCCGATCTTTGCCTCGGTGCGTGCCGCGCGTCCGGTACCCCGCCCGTCTGCTCCCCGTGCGCCGCGGAAGCCGAAGCCCAGCCGCACGCTCGCGCCGTTGGTGGCCGTGCTCGCCGCGCTGCTGGGCTACGTCGCGAGCACGGTGGAACTGCAGGCGCCCGTGACGGCGCCTTTACCCGTCGTGGTGGTGGTGACGCCGGCGCCCGTGGTGAGCGACGAGCCGCTCTCGCTCGAGCTTGAGCGCGTGTTTGCCCAGTCGCCTCTGCAGCTCACGCCGATGCTGGCGTCGATCGAGCCGCCGGTGATCGAAGACAGTCCTGCGCCCGTGGCGGTGGCGAAGAAGAAGCGCGCGGTGCGCCGGAAGCAGGATGACGTGCCGATGCCGCCGTGGTTGTCGAAGCGCGGCCGCCGCTGAGAACCCGAGCACCGCCCTGGGGGACGTAGGGGTTCAGGGTTTGCGGCGGTGCTCAAGCCCAAGAGGCCCTCGACGTGAGGCAAGGACGCTCACGTGACGAAGTGAGTAACTCAACCGATCAACCCGCAGGCCTTGGCTCCCCGGCGTGCGCGCCTTTTCTGGATCGTTGTCACTTATTCATGCTGCCCAACTATTTTAGGCATTTCGTGCATCATCAACAACGCCCGGCAAAAGGCGCGACGGCTGGTGCCTCCTTGAACGTTGCCGGAGAGCAAACGACCACGTCCCATGAGGGTCCTCGTGCGCGCGGAGAGCCTGGTCGTTGCGAGCACGGAGGAGATCGATCACGCCCGCGTTCTTCGAGGCGGTGCTTCTTCAACGCGCAAACAACGCCAGCACCTCACGACGGCGACGCTTCTGCGCAATCGACCGCGCGCTGTTCCCGCGGCTCGTCTTCAAGTCGGGATCTGCGCCGTGCTTCAGCAGCAACTTCACGATCGGCACGTTCCCCACGCCCGCGGCCTCGAGCAGTGCATGCGAGAGGTGAGCGGTTGACGACGGCCCGGTGCTGAGCAACACGCGCAGCACCGCCATCGACTCGCGAAACGCGGCCACCACCAGCGCCACGTCACCATCGTCGTCCTTCGCCAACTCCGGCCTGGCGCCGGCTGCGAGCAGAAGCTTCGCCTCCGCGGGACGATTCCTCATGACGGCCGCGTAGAGCGGCGCCTTCGTCCGCGGATTCGGATCCATCCCGCGTGCGAGCAGTGCCTTCACGATCTCCGTTTTCCCTTCGAGCGTCGCGACGAACAACAACGAGCGGCCGCGATCATCGGTCACCCTCAGCGCCGCGGGCTTCGCGCGTTCAAGCGCCTTCACATCCCCCCGCGCGACCGCGGCGAACAGCGTCTCCGGCTTCGCAGCGACCTTCACCAGCGGAGGAGGACGAGGCCCGAGCCGGGGCACCACGCCCATCAACCCGGGCACGCGCTCCGCTGCGAGCCGGAAGAGTTCCTTCGCGGCGAGCGCGCGCGGCACCGCGAGATACAGGCGACCGGGAGTTCCATTCGCGCCCGGCCCGGAGAGCCCCTCGCTCTCCACGCCCTTCGCGCGGAGGAACTTCACCAGCACCTTGAAGTCGGCGCGGCGCGGGTAGTCGACGATCATCGTGTACCGCCCGCTGGGCGTCACCACGCGCTTGAACACCAAACCATCCTCGCCCTCCTTCGCCTCGACGAGATCGCCCAGGCACGGCCTCGGATGCAGGAAGAGGATGTTCTCGAGCCGGTACTGGTCCTTCTTTCCCGCGGGCGCGCACCACGCGCTCTCCCGTTCCGCGCTGCGCGCATGGAACAGCACCTTCACCGATCGACTCATGGGTTCTCGTGGCTCTCAGGTTTCGCGGTGGTGGGCCAGAGGGTCGCCGCGCGGGCGGTGTCCGAGCTGAACAGCAGCTTCCCCGCGGGCAATTCATAGAGCCGCGGATGCGTGCCCACGTCGGACGTCGCGATCAACACGAACGGACCACTGGTGCGAATCGCGACGAGATCACCATCCGTGAAGCCGAGCTTCGGCAGCACGACCGGAGGAGCGCCGCGCGCGATCAGCCCCGTGGTGTGCGCGAACTCGCCGCTGACCTCCCACACGTAGAGGGGCACGCCGCCAGCCCCGAGAAAGATCCACTGCCCGTCATCTGCCCCCGCCCCCTTCGGCGAGAGCTTCGCCAGCGCAGCGAGGTCCTCGCCGTCGACCACGTCTCCTTGCGCCATCGAGGCCAGCATCTGCTCGCTCGAGCGACCGAGCTTGTGCTGCGCCTCCAGCTCCTTCACGCCCAGGCCATAGTCCCACCCCGTCGTCGACAGCTTGCTCTCGAAGCGCTTCCACTCCGCGCCCTCGCGCCGATACGCGTGCACCAGCACCGGCAACCCCTCGTCGATCGCCGAGAGATCGAACTTCTCCTCGCCAGACGTGATGATCCCCTTTGCGTCCTCCGGCACCGCCTCCTCGAGCAGCGAGATCACCGCCCCCGAGCCATCGATACCGAGCTCCTGCAGCGTCTTGCCGGGCAGCGCGGGCAAGGGGAGCGGCTCCACCTGCGGCCGCCGCGTCGACACCACGAACGCCCGCATCACCCCGTGCTCGTCGAGCTTCTCCTCGGAGTAACCGGGCTTCGACGAGACCTGGCTCGAGTACCCCGAGACCAGCACGTGCAGCGGATCGAACCACACCACCGCCTTCGAGGCGTCCGGACTGAACGCCACCCGCGCGCCAAGGCAGCTGCCCGGGAAGCTCGCGAGCACCACCTTCGTACCCGCGACCGGATCCACCTGCCGCCACTCGCAATTGCCCCCCGCGGGCTCGAACACCGAGAGCGTCGAGCGCGCCGTCGGCACCGAGAACTCCACCGCCGGCCTCCCTGCGTCGACGACGGCGGCCTCCTTGCGACAACCACCCAGCACCAGCAGCACCAGCACGACGCCTCGACGGAGTGAACGATGACTCATGGCCGCCCCACTGTACGCGGCCCTCAGGCGCAGCTGGGCCCGCGGCGCAGGACGCTGCGCAACGATCCACGGCGCTTCGCGGCTTCACCGACGGCACACGACGTGCTGAGGCGCTGCCGGGGACGAGAGTCCCATTCTTGGTCAGCCCTCTCCCCCGCGGGGGAGAGGGAGACCAGAGGTCAGTCTTCGGGC
>VFKJ01000970.1 GCA_009885595.1 Myxococcales bacterium
GGGCCCACCGCCGAGCTGACGTCGATGGCGTAGCGCTGCCTGCGGCCTTCCTGCCAGACCCCGCCGATGCCGATCTCCATGGGCCCGACGACGAACTCGCCGCGCACCGCGCCCCCCAGCTGGTTCAGCTTGAGCCCGGTCGAGGTGCTGTTGACGCCTTCCAGCAGCGCGTAGGCGTAGAAGTTCCACCCCAGCGACTCGATCGGCACGTGCACCTTGATGGCGTTGACGCCCAGGCGCACGTCGAAGGGGTTGAGCGCGTCGCGCGGGCGCGAGTTCAGGAAGTCGGTGGGGTACCAGACGCGGGAAACGCCCCAGCGCACCTTCTGCCGCCCCACCGTGAAGTACACCTTCCGCGCGATGTCGAAGCGCAGCCAGAGCTGATCGAGGAACACCGAGGGGTTCGTTCGGGTAGCGGGCGTGAGGCCCACGAAGGTCGCCGTCGCGCCGGACACGTTGGTGCTGGTGCTGCTGCCCGAGCCGTCGCCCGTCGGGTAGGTGGGGTCGAACTGCAGGCGGGCGTTGGCGAAGGCGCGCAGCCGATCGCTGGGGCGCCCGTCCAGGTACACGTCGAGGATCATCGGCGCGGAGAACGAGCCCTCGAGGAAGGGCCTCGTCTCCTGAAAGTAGCCCTGCCCGAACATCAACAGCGAGCCGCCGATCTTGAGCGGGTCCGACACGGCCTCGGCGGTGTCGAACTTGTTCGTCACCGGGCCGGCGCTGAGCTGCTCGCTGTCCCGATCGACCCCGCCATCGGCGCTCTTCGGGGGCGCCTCGACCGCGGTCCCCGCGTCGTCGACCTTCACAGCGTCGTCCTCGCCGCCGAACAGGTCGGCTTCGTTCGGGCGGTCCTGCGCCAGCGCCAGCGCGGGAACGAGCGCGGTCCACAACCAGAAGGCTCGCATCGAAGGCTCCCTCAGCGGCTCTTGGACTCGAGCCACGCCTTGGTGAACATGTTCAGATCGAGGTTCGACAGGTCGACCGACTTCATCAGCACCAGCGTCGAGTTCGACTTCTCCACCTCGTCGAAGAAGCGCATCTCGCCGGGGAACCACACCTCGGCCTTCTTCGACTCCGAGAAGAGCTTCTGCCACTTGGGGTAGTACGCCGTGCGCATCAGCCGGCCCGAGAGCGCGAACTCCTGCCGCTTGAGGATGTTGTGGTTGACCTTGTCGATCCACAGCTTCACCACCGGGTAGGCCACGTCGACGCCGTCCTTCACCTTGAGCTCGAGCTTGAGGGTCTCGAACTTGCCCAGCTTCTCCTCGCCTTCGTATTTCGGCTCGAACTCCTCGGCCAGGCGCGACTCGTCGAAGTCACTGCGCCGCGAGTTGGTACCGCCGATGCGCTCCCGCTCGGTGGCCCGCTCCCACTTGCCGGTGCCGGGATCGTAGCTCCACAGGTTCTTGTCGAGCCGCAGGTACCCCTTGCCCTCTTCGCTCTTGGGCTTGGTGAAGAGCAGCATCAGCTTGTCGTCGCTGTCGCGCCTGAAGATCATCACCTCGCGCACCACGTCGGCCTTGTCCTTCTCCTTCTGCTCCAGGTACGCCAGCGCCTTGTAGTCGCCGCCGTTGCGCTGGCGATCGTCCAGCTCGGTGAGGAGCTTGTGCATCTCCTCCTTGGTGAGGTCCGCCGCCAGCGCCGGGCCCGCCAGCGCAAGACACATCGTCAACAGCATCGCGTTTCGCATTTTGAAGTCACCCGACGTGAGACATCGCCGTGATCGGCTTGAGCCGCGCGGCCAGGAAGGAAGGAATGATGGAGATGAGGGTGATCGCCACCGTGATGAACCCGACCGAGGTCAGCACCCAGAAGACGGTGGGCGAGATCACCAGCCGCTCGGAGAAGAAGACGAACTGCCAGCTGGGGGGCAGGGCGATGCGCGCCCGGGTGAGCGCCAGCGAGCCGAGCACGCCCAGCAGCCCGCCCACGCTGGTGCTCATCACCCCCAGCAAGGTGCCCTCGGCGACGAACATCGCCAGCACCGCGTCGCGCTGCATGCCCACCGCGCGCAGCGTGCCGATCTCGCGGGTGCGCTCGCGAATGCTGATCCACATCACGTTCATGATCCCCACCCCGATGATCGCCATCAGCACGATGATCACGATGGTGGCGAGCGCGGTGAGCGCGGTGACGATCCACTGCACGAAGCTGGTCTCTTCTTCCCAGTTGGTGACGTCGAGCTTCTGCCCGGTCCAGTTCTCGCGGTTCACCGAGTCGAACTTGGCGAAGTAGGGCCGGGGGTCGGGGTCCATCAGCTCGAAGCCCTCGGCCGCGAGCACCTTGCGCAGCCGCTCCTGCACCGGCTTCACCTGGTCGAGGTCCTTCAGGTACAGCTGCAGCGCGCCCGTCGACTCGTCGTTGAGCTGGTAGAGCTGGCGCAGCCCCTGATCGTTCATGAAGGTGTTCCAGCTCGACAACATTCCGATGTCGGCGGCGATCGCCACCACGATCACGTCGACGGTGTTGCTGGTGCCGCGGAAGGTGGGCGCCACGATCGTCATGGTGTCGCCGACGTTGACGCCCAGCTTCTTGGCCTGGGCCTCGAAGATCAGCATGGCGTTGGGTTTGGTGAGCCCGTCGAGGCTGCCTTCCTTCACCTGCACCACCTGGCGGAAGCCCGGCTCGTTGGTGATGTCGATGCCGCCGATGCCCGCCTGCTGCGAGCTCGACTCGCTCACCAGCTTCGCCCACCCGCGGCCGCGCTGGACCACGTAGTCGAGCTCGGGCACCTCGCGATCGATGATGGCGCGCAGCTTCTTGTAGTTGGTCACCACCGGGGCGCCCGCGCTCGCCGAGGCCTTGTAGAAGCCCGCCACGTTCACGTGCCCGCTCATCAGGGTGGTGGCGGAGAGCAGGAGCGTGGTGCGAATGCCCACGAACGCGCCGGTGAGCGTCACCAGCAGCGCGGTCACCCCGGCGATCGCGGCCCCGAGGATCAGGGTGCGCACCCGGTGCTGCAGCAGGCTGCGAAAGGCGATCACCCAGAGCATGCGGCCAAAGAAGGTCATTCGTCCGCCTGCATCGCCCGCAGCGGGCTCACGCGCATCGCCATCAGCGCAGGGAGAAGGGTGGAGCCGATCGTCACCACCAGGATGATCACCAGCGCCACCACCAGCGGCCAGGTCGACAGCTGCGGAATGAGCCGCGGGCCCGAGAAGAAGAAGTACATGACGTCGTTGGGCGCCGCGATGCCCGTGGTGGCGATCGCCGCCAGCACGCCCCAGCCCGCCAGCATTCCCAGCCCGCCGAAGAGGAGCCCGAGCACCAGCGACTCGATCAACACCATCGAGAGGATCAGGCCGCGCTGGGCGCCGATCGCGCGCATGGTGCCGAACAGCTGGGTGCGCTGCAGGGTGGCCATCAGCACCGAGAGGTACATGATCAGCATCGCGGCGATGAAGATGATGCCCACCGCCACGAAGAGCAGCGCGCGGAAGACGTTGATGATCTGCCCCAGGATCCCCGAGGCCTTCTGCCAGCTGACCGCCTGGATCCCCAGGTGCTGCTCTTGGGAGACCTGGTTGATGCGCGCGATCGCCTCGTCGATCCGGCTGGGGTCCTCCAGCATCACCGCCGCGTGCAGCACCACCCCGTCGTCGAGATGCTGCTGCGTGTAGACCCGGCGAATGAGATCCTCCTCGCGCAGCTTGCGGCCCGTGCCCGCCAGCGCCGCGTCGGGGTCGATCACGCCCGGGGTCGCCTCGGCCACCACCTCGGCGTCTTCGCCGAACAGCTCGGCCTCGGCGTTCTCGCGGCTCACCGCCTTCGCTCCCGTGGCGCGCTGGATCTCCTTGAGCTCTTCCGCCTTGTCGCTGGTCAGATAGCCGAACAGCTCGCGGAAGCTCATCAGGTCCATCAAGTTGGTCGCGCCCGCCAGCGGCGACTTCTCCAGGCCGGTGAAGGCGAACGTCCCGTAGACCTTCACGTTCACGTTCTGCACGTAGCCCGACTTGGTGAACGCCTTGATGGTCAACATGTCGCCGACCTTCACCCGGTAGAGCTGCACCTGCGGCACCACCAGCTCGTAGAACTGGGCGTAACGCTCTTCGAAGTTCTCGTCGGTGGTGTCGAGCAGCTGCGAGAGCAGCACGTCGATGCTCGTCTCCTTCGTGGCCAGCAGGGCTTGCAGGGACTTCACCAGCGCCGCCGTCTTGAGCCCGTCCAGCTGCAGCACGAGCTCGCGGGTCTGGTGGCGGTTCTCCTTCACGAAGCGCTTGAGCTCGTCGTCGGTGGCGATCAGCCGCCCGTTGAGCCGCGCGTCCTTGACCTTGTCCAGGCGCCGCGCCGTCTTGAGCTTCATCTGATCTTCGTGCATCAGATCGGCGATGAGGAAGCCGCGCTGCCCCTGCGGCACCGGCGAGCCCTTGATGATGCGCATGCGGTCGAAGGACTTCTGGAACTTGTCGAGATCGGTGCCCACGTAGCGCAGGAACACCAGCGAGGTGTCGGTGACGATCGGCGCGATCCGGTTCTCGAGGAACTCCAGGTTCTCGTAGGGCGCCTGGTCGAAGTCGGCCCAGAACGCTGGCTGCTCCACGCGCGCCAGCGCCTCGACGTTGCGCGGCTCGACCGACTTCGTGTTGACCATGTCGGCCATCGCCTTCTCCACGTCGCCGCGCAGCACCTTGATGATCTGCCGCAGGTGGGCGATCTCGCTCTCGATGCGCAGCACCAGCTCTTCCCGCGGCACGCCCGAGAGCTTGGGGTCGCTGGGCTGTCCGTCGCGCGCCTTGTAGAGGTTCCTGAGCTTCTCGAGGGTGACGTCGACGATGTTGCCCGAGGTGATGATCGCCGCCGAGATCCCCATCGGCACCACCATCTTCACGTTCTCCACCTTCGTCAGGGCGTCCTGGATCTTCGGGAAGTCGTTGATGGCGGGCAGATCGGGGAAGTTGCCCATCTGGCCGAACAGCGCCAGCTCGTCCTTCGAGCTCGCCGAGTAGATCTGAATGTGCCCCGCGAGGCTGCCCACCACCGAGCGCTGCATCGCCTGGTTGAGCGAGTCGAGCAGGCCACCGAGCAGCACGAAGACGAGCGTGCCCAGCAGAATCAGCCCGCCGATGAGCAGGTTGATCGGGCTCGCGAGCAGGTTGCGGACGGCGATCCGCACCAGCAGCACCCCTCGGTCGATCACGACGCGCGAACCTCGGTGGACAGCGTGGGGTCGGGGCCCAGCTCCATCTCGTGGGCCACCGCTTCCTGCGGGCTCTCGCGGCCCTTCACCTTGCCGTCGGCGATCCGCACCACCGCGTTCGCGTAGCGCATCACCCGGTGATCGTGCGTCGAGAAGATGAAGGTGGTGCCCTTCTTCTGGTTGAGCGACCTCATCAGGTCGAGGATCGCCTGGCCCGTCTCCGAGTCGAGGTTGGCGGTGGGCTCGTCGGCCAGCACGATCAGCGGATCGGTCACCAGCGCCCGCGCGATCGCCACGCGCTGCCGCTGTCCGCCTGACAGCTCGTTGGGGCGGTGCTTCAGGTGCGTCAGCAAGCCCACCTGCTCGAGCAGGGACTCGACCCGCTCCTTGCGCTCCTTCGCGTTGAGCTTGTTCTGCAGCAGCAGCGGGAACTCCACGTTCTGGAACACCGTCAGGACAGAGACCAGGTTGAAGGACTGGAAGATGAAGCCGATGGTGTTGAGCCGCAGGTTGGTCAGCTCGCGCTCCGACATGTTCGCGGTGTTCTTGCCCGCCACCTCGACCACGCCCCGGGTGGCGGTGTCCACGCAGCCAATCAGGTTGAGCAAGGTGGTCTTGCCGCTGCCCGAAGGACCGGCGATCGAGATGAACTCACCCTTGTCCACCGTCAGGCTCACCCCGCGCAGCGCCTGCACGACCGTGGCTCCGAGGCTGTATTCCTTGACGACGTCGGTGATGGTGACGATGGCGCTCATGCGCAGCAGAGCTATCGCAGCGGGCCTGCCGTCGCATGAAGAATGATGAAGCGCGCACATTCGTTGATGAAGCGGGGTGATTCCTCTACCGTCCGCACTCTCCTGGAGGGTGGCCGCATGAATGAGGAACAGATCGCCGAGAAGCTCGCTGAATTCGAACCTGCCTGGGCTGGCCGGCCCAACCTCTTCGACAAGCAGATCGCCTCGAAGGACGTGAAGACGCTGCTCACGCGCCTCGAGGATCAGCTGCCCGGGGTGCGCGCTGACGCCGCCGAAGCGCTGGGCCGCCTCAAGGAAGCGTCCGCGACCATGAAGCTCAAGGCGCTGCTGTCGGATCCCGAGCCCTCGGTCCGGCGCGCCGCCGCGGTCGGCCTGGCGTCGCTGGGCGACGAGGCGATGAGCAAGGAGTTCGTCAAGGCGCTGCTCGACCCTTCCGCGAAGGTCATCGCGGGGGCAGCCGAGGCCCTGGGGCTCGCGGGCTACGCGCCTGCCGTGCCCTACCTCCTCAAGGCGTACCGCACCGATCACCCGCGCGTGGCGGCCGCGGTCGCCGTCGCGTTGGGCCGGCTGGGTGATCGCCAGGCCGTGCCGTGGCTGATTCAGGCGCTGAAGCAGGGCCTGGCCCCGGTCGAGGCCGCGACGGCGCTGGGCGAGCTGGGCGACGCTTCCGCCACCCGCGGGCTGTGCGAGGCGCTCTCGCACGAGTTCCCCCCGCTCAAGGCCGCCGCGGCCCGCGCCCTGGGCCAGCTGGCCCGCACCGGCAACTTCGACTTCATCTTGAAGGATACCGCCGTCAGCGCCTTGCACCGCCTGCTGGCCGACCCCGATCCCCGCGTTCAATTCTGCGCCGCCCTGGGTCTGGCCGGCTTCGGCGACCCCGTCGGCAAGCAGAAGCTCCAGCAACACCTCGCCTCTCACTGAAAGTCCACCCGAAAGAGCCCATGGCCACCGCGAAAAAAGAGAAAGCCCCGACCCCCTCCGAGCCCCAGCCGATCCCCGAGCCGAGCTACCCGGTGATCGAGGGCTTCGTCGAAAAAGCAACGTCAGCTGACATTGCCGGCCTGTTCAAGGACCTCAAGAGCCAGCTCGGCGGCCTCAAGGGCCCCAAGGCAGAGCAGGGCAAGAAGGTCGGCAAGGCCATCGAACGCACAGAGGAGCTGTTGTCCTACCTCCTGCAAGTTCGTGAAAAACTTGAGGCCGACCGCAAGGGCAAGGGCGGCAAGCGGAAGTAGCGGGCCCTTACGCAACTCGCCTTCTCACCCTGCGATAATCGAATCACAGGGCGCCTCCGACAAGGGTCGGGGGAACGGAACCCTGGAAACTTCCCGCTGTTCCTTCAAGGAGAAACTCACATGGCTATCAACAACATCAACGGTGGCATGCCGAACCGCATCTCGATGAACGTCACTGTCCCCAAGCAGACCCAGGGCGCGACGTTCGGTGAGAAGGTCAACGCCGGTCTTCACGCCGCGGGCGGCGCGCTGGCGCAGGGCGCTTCGCTCCTCGGTGGCGCTCTCCCCGGTGGCGCGGTGATCTCGGCGGCGGTCTCGTCGGTCGGTAACCTCGCGGGCGGCGCCGGTGGCGGCGCTGCCGCGGCCAGCTACGCGGCGACTGGCGTGGTCGGCTTCTCGGGCGGCGCCGGTGGCGCGGCCGCCGGTGGCAGCCCCATCAGCGTGGGCGCTGGCTCGGCTGCGGGCCCCAACCTCACCGCGGGCGCCGGCACCAACGGCATGGGCGCCTACAACAACGACATCGCCTCGATGTCGGCGCAGAACAGCCAGATGCTGCAGGTGCAGATGGCGATGCAGCGCGAGAACACGATGTTCTCCTCGATCTCCAACGTGCTCAAGACCAAGCACGACACCGCCAAGAACTCGGTCGGCAACATCCGCTGAGTCGATGACATAGTCGGTGCAACGCGAGGGCGGCCCTGGTGGCCGCCCTTCGTGTTATTGTGGTCATGCGTGAATGTTTCTCCACCCCGCACAAAGGACGAACAGCCCCATGACGGAAGCGAAGTCGGACATCGCCGGCAGCCTGGTGCCGATGAGCAAGCAGCAGGCGATGCTGATGCTCGAAGCGGCTTACCTGTGGATGGATCTTGGAAAGTTCGACAACGCCCGCGAGCTGCTTTCCGGCGCGACGCTGCTGATGCCCAAGAGCGAAGTGCCGCAGTTGGCGCTGGGCAGCCTCGAGTTCAACCAGGGTCACTTCGACAAGGCGCTGCAGGTGTTCCGGCGCGCCCAGCAGCTGGCGCCCCGCGCCTCATTGCCGCGCGCGCACTGCGGTGAGACGCTGCTGTTCCTGGGCAAAGTGAACGAGGCGATGAAGGAGCTGAAGTCGGCGCTGGAGCTCGAGCCCAAGAGCGACGGGGCCCGCTTCGCCGAAGCTCTCATCGCGGCGAAGGAGACCGGCGCGCTGCCGCCTCCCAGCAAGCAGCCCAAGGCGAAGTAAAGGAACCCCATGTCTGTTCGAGGAGTCGGTCGCGGAGGAAAAGCAGGCGGTGCCAGAGGCGCTTCTGGTGCCGGCGGCGCGGCCAAAGCGGGGGCGGCGCAGGGCGCCTTTGGCGCCAAGGTCGACAAGGCCGAGTCGCTGGTCGCCCCTTCGGGTGCGGTGGGCTCGTCCAACGTCGGCAACGTCGGCCCGACCGACCCCGTCACCGCCCAGGCGATGGACCTGGTTCGCCAGCTCCGCTCGGGTCAGCTCAAGAGCCGCGAAGAGGCCACCAAGAAGCTGGTGGCCGACATCCTCCGCGAGAAGGTGCGCACCCAGTCGAAGAAGCTGACCGAGAAGATCTTCGAGCAGCTCAAGGACGATCCCCGTCTCAACCAGACCCTCGAGCGCTTGTGGGATCGCGCCGAGGAGCAGGAGTAAGCGGCCGTGGCGCTCGGGGAACCCAAGGCGCAGATCCTCGAGAAGTACGGCCCGTACGTACGGTCTCTGGCTGCCCAGGTTCGCAAGCAGTTCAACTCGCAGTTCGAGATGGACGAGCTCGTCGCCTGGGGGCAGATCGGCCTGCTGGAAGCCTCCGAGCGCTTCGACGCCCGGGTGGGCGCCAACTTCCTCACCTTTGCCCACTACCGCATCAAGGGCGCCATCTACGACGGCCTGAGGAAGATGGGCGTGCTCAAGGGCGGGGCGGCGGCGTCCGAGCGCGCCAACGCCTACATGACCAACTTGTCGGATCGCGGGGGCGGCGGTGGCTCTCTCGATGACGACGTGCGTGAAATCTCAGGCGCGGTCACCGGGCTGGCGATGGTGTTCGCCACCAGCCTGGAAGGCACTGAAGGGCTTCAGGTTTCCGACGAGCAGCTGCCCGCTGACGAACGAATTCAGCTGGAACAGATGCGCCGCCGGGTGCGGGCCGCCATCGAGAAGCTCCCGGAAAAAGAGCGGAAATTGCTGCAGGGCTACTACTTCCAGAACAAGACGCTGGAAGAGGCCGGTGCGGAGATCGGGCAGTCGAAGAGCTGGGCCAGCCGCCTGCACGCCCGTGCGGTGGAGACCTTGAAGCAACTCCTCGAAGACGACGACGATAACCAGTCAGACCACAACAGGAGCAATGACCATGGCCGGACCACTGGCAGGAATCTCGGCAGCGCAGATCGCCCAGCAGAAGCTGCCCGACCAGGCCGCACAGCAGGTTAACAAGGCCGGTCCGAGCAAGTTCGATCAGAGCATGAAGAGCCAGGGCGTCGAAGGCGCTGGCAAGCCGGCTCACGTGCAGCAGGCCGCGCAGGTCCAGAAGATGGACCAGGTCAAGCACGTCGATCAGCTTCAGAAGACCAACAAGGCCGACCTCAACAAGCTCGACAAGAACGTCACCGGCAAGGGAATGGATCCGGTCGCCCAGAAGACCGAGGTCAGCAAGTCGTCTTCGATGATGTCGTCGATGATGGCCAACCTCGAGAAGGGCCAGGCGCACATCGACAAGCTCATCAACGGTGGCATCTCGGGCGGCAAGTCGATGTCGAACCAGGAACTGCTCTCGATGCAGGCCGGCATGTACAAGTACACGCAGGAGCTCGACCTCGTCTCCAAGGTCGTCGAGAAGGCCACCAGCGGCCTCAAGGACACGCTCAAGACGCAGGTCTGAGTTCAGTCCTTCACCAGTGATAAAGGGCGGCTTCCCTCGGGGAGGCCGCCTTTTTTCATTTCTTTGGGCGTGCGTGAGCAGCACTGGCACGTAGTATGGTCGCGCCCTCATGAGCCGTTTCCTGCGCTCCACCAGCCTCGCCGCCGCCGTCTTCTTCGCTTCAGCGTGCTCGCTGGAGGTTCAGCACGATCTCACCGAAGACGACGCCAACGACATCTACGTGCTCCTGCAGGGCCGGAGCATCGACGCCACCAAGCACAAGGAAGGCGAAGGCAAGGAGGCGCGCTACGTCATCTCCGTGCCCAAGGCCGACGTGGCGACGGCTGCGCAGCTGCTGCGCGAGCACTCCTTGCCGCGCCCGCGCTCGGACGGCCTCGCCATCTTCAAGATGACCAAGGGCATGATCCCCACGCAGACCGAAGAGCGCGCGATGTTCATCGAGGCGCTCGGTGGCGAGGTCTCCAACGCGCTCAACCGCATTCCGGGCGTGCTCGAGGCCAAGACGATCGTGATGATCCCCGAGGTCAACGATCTCACCCAGCCCGAGAAGAAGCCGCTCCCCTCGGCCTCGGTGCTCATCAAGTACATGGCCAACAAGGACGGGAAGGCGCCCGTCCCCATGGACGAGGTGCAGTCCTTCGTCGCCAACGCCGTGCCTGAGCTCAAGAAGGAGAACGTCAAGGTCCTGATGACCGAGGCGCGGTTCGAGAGCGAAGTGACCGAAGAGGTTCGCACGCAGTGGATCCTGGGCGTGAAGGTCGACAAGGCGAGCGCCGGGACCTTCAAGGCCATCATCGGCGTGTTCGCGCTGCTGTTCATCCTGATGGCGGGCGTGACGGGCTTCATGGTGCTGCGCAAGCCCGCCGCCCGGCCGCCCTCTCGCCCCAAGACCCAGGAAGGCTGAGCCGCTCCCGCGACGGAGCAGCCCAGGTGGTGAGCCGTGGAGCAATTCTTCACGTCGCTTTCCAAGCGACAGACGATGCTCCTGTTGACGTCACTGGCCTTCGGGGGCTCCGAGGCCGTGGGCGCCTACGAGCACCTCGATCAGAACGAAGAAGAGCTGCTCAAGCACCGCGCCGCGGGGGTGCTGCAGATTCCCCGCGAGAAGCGCATTCCGCTGCTCGTCCAGGAGATCAAGCGCCTCGTCACCCAGCGCCGCCGGCAGCTCGCCAGCGCCGATCCCAAGCGGCTGGCGGTGCTCCTCAAGAAAGAGCGCTCGACCGTGGTCGAGGTGGTGTTGGGCGCGCTGGCGTCTGACCTCGCCCGTGCCGTGCGCGCCGAGATGGGCAACCCCGCGCCGGTGAAGCTGCTGCGCGACGTGAAGCCCGAGGTCCTCTCGATCGTCCGCTGGAAGCTCGAAGACGCGATGCGGTCCACCGCGACGCAGGTCGGCAGCTTCCGCTTCACCGATCTGGCGATGATGCAGCAACGCGAGATCCTCGCGGTCGCCGATCGCATGGGCGCGCGCGTGCTCGCCACCGCCGTCGCCGGGCTGACCGAGGAGGATCGCCAGACCTTCTTCACCAAGCTGCCCCCCGACCAGCGCCAGCTGGCCGCCCGCGCTGCCGAAGCGGGCGCGTCCCGCCGCCTCACCGAGAAGGACGCCAGGCTGGTGCTGGAGATGCACGGCGCGCTCGAGAACCCCTCGACGGGCATGCGCAGCGCGGGCGTGCAGCGCATCGTGCGCGCCTGCTACGCGCAGTCTGTGGAGTTCGCGCAGCGCTTCGCCGAGCGGCACCAGGGAGAGATCGGCAAGCTGCTCAACCGCTGGTTGCGCGAAGAGAAGGGCAAGCCGGTCAAGGGAGACGGCGGCCGCCTCGACATCGTCGAGCAGATCGAGCGCCTGGCGCAGAAGGGCATCATCGATCGTCCCATGCGGCTGCCCCCGCCGATGAAGGCGCCCCCTCCGCCGCCCATGCTGCGGCCTCCGCCGGGCTCGTCATCGGTGTCGGTGCCGCAATCGAAGGTGCTGGTGGCGCCTCCCGCGAGGCGGCCGACGGGGTCCTCTCCGGGCTCTGCTCCCGCGGCGGCGCCCCCCCGCGGCCAGAGCCAGGGCCAGCCTCCCGCGCCCCGCCGCGATGCGATGGCCGATCGGGAAGCGCGGCGCGCCGGGGCGCAGGGCGCAGGGGTGGCCCCCCGTGCCAAACCCGGCAGCTCGCCCACCGACTCGCAGGTCAGAGGGCAGCGGGTGCTGCGCGATGGCAGGCCGTTGCCCAACGACGCCCTCGAGACCAGACCGCCGCAGCGAGGCTCGTCGTCCCCGGTGCAGGCCATTCCCCGGCGCAGGGACGTCCCCGCCGGCGCCAAGGCCCCCACCACCAATCCTCACCGCTCGGCGGTGGTGAAGGGGCCAGGTCGTGGACCGACGGGTGGTTCGCGTTAGAGTAGCCGCAGATGGATGACGGTCCTCGCGACGAACGAAGGCCCCCGACCGGGGCAGCTCCCAGGGTGATCGGCAAGGTCATCAAGGGGGGCAGTGACAGCGGTGAGATCTCGCCGCTCAATGAGAAGCCCGCGCCCGCGCAGCCCGGGCGCCGTGGCGTGGTCAACGCCGAGGAGTACGAGGCGAAGACCGTCGGCAAGCAGATCATCGCCGAGGCCCAGGCGAAGGCCGACGAGATCAAGGCCGAGGCCCTGCGCTTCAAGGAAGAGGTCTTCGCCAAGGCGCGGGACGAGGCCAAGGCCGACGTGCAGGCCCGCGCCGCCGAGGAGATCGCCCGCGCGAAGCTGCAGGCCGGGCAGATCGTCGCCGACAGTGAAGAGCAGGTGCTCGACCTGGCGCTCAAGATCGCCGCCAAGATCATCGGCCGTGATCTCGAGCGCGATCCCGACGTGCTGCTGGAGATCGTCGCGAACTGCACCGAGGCGGCGCGCAGCTCGAAGGCGATGATCTTCAAGGTCCACCCCGAGGACGGCAAGCGGCTGCGGGAGAAGGCGCCGCGCCTGATCGAGCTGATCGGGCGCTCGGTCGACATCACCATCCGCGATGACTCGGACATCGAGCGCGGTGGCTGCGTGATCCAGACCGACTACGGCACCATCGACGGGCAGATCCGCACGCAGTTCGAGATGCTGCGCAACGTGCTGATGCCGGCCGACGCGAAAAAAGAAGTGAAGTGAATGGCGATCGATCTCCACCGCTATGCCGACCTGCTCAAGACCGCCCAGACGGTGCGGGTGCGCGGCCGGGTCACCGAGCTGACGGGCCTGGTGATCAAAGCCGCGGTGCCCAACGTGCGCATCGGCGAGGTGTGCCTCATTCGGGGGCGGGGGCGCGCCGAGGTGCGCGCCGAGGTGGTCGGCTTCCAGGGCGACACGGTGATGTTGATGCCGCTGGGCGAGCTCTCGGGCATCGGACCCGACTCAGAGGTGGTGCCCACGGGTCGCCCGTTGATGATCTGGGGGGGCGATGGCCTGCTGGGCCGCGTGCTCAACGGCCTGGGCGAGCCGATCGACGGTCGCCCGCTGCCGACCGAGACCATGATTCCCTGGGCGGTGGACCGCGACTGTCCCGACCCCTTCAAGCGCCAGCGCATCACGAGGCCCCTCGCGCTGGGCGTGCGCTGCATCGACGGGCTGCTCACCGTGGGCGAAGGGCAGCGCATCGGCCTGTTCGCAGGCTCCGGCGTCGGTAAGTCGACGCTGATGGGGCAGATCGCCCGGCAAACCGCGGCCGAGCTCTCGGTCATCGCGCTCATCGGCGAACGTGGTCGCGAAGTGCTGGAGTTCATCGAAGACGCGCTGGGCCACGAAGGCATGAAGCGTTCGGTGGTGGTCTGCGCCACCTCCGATCAGCCCGCGCTCGTTCGTCTTCGCGCCGGCTACGTGGCGACCGCCATCGCCGAGTTCTTCCGCGAGCGCGGCGGCAACGTGCTGTTCATGCTCGACACGGTGACGCGTCTGGCGCGCGCCCAGCGTGACATTGGGCTCGCCATCGGTGAGCCGCCCGCCCGCCAGGGCTACCCGCCGTCGGTCTTCTCGATGCTGCCGCGCATGATGGAGCGCACGGGTAACTCGGAGAAGGGCAAGTGCACCGCCATCTACACCTGCCTCGTCGCAGGCGGTGAC
>VFKJ01000489.1 GCA_009885595.1 Myxococcales bacterium
CCCTCAGCTCGCGACGAGGACGCTCACGGGACGAAGTGGGGGACTCATCCTCCCACCGACCAGCCGGCTGGACGGTGGCGGGTTGAGTCTGGCCCGAGCACCTTCGTGGATGTCACCGTCTCGAAGCCTGGCTCACCCGCTCAAGAAAAGTCCGTGCCGAGGGCTTTCCCGCTCAAGCGCAGACGTGAACCCCAGACCCCCGCCTTCTTTCGTGGCTGCTGCCGTTCAGATGTCAGTCCGGCATGCGAGATCTCGCGCGGGGGTGGTGATGAGCGGGATGGCGCAGGTTCAGAAACACGCAGCGACGCAATTCGGTGTGGTGTCGCGTGCGCAGTTGCTCGAGGCAGGTTGGAGCCGCTCGTCGATCGGGTGGAAGGTGAAGACCGGCGAGCTCGAGCGCGTAAACGAACTCGTATTTCGTCTCCCGGGCGCGCAGCCGATTTGGCAGCGGACCGCCATGGAGGGAGTTCTCATCGGGGGACCAGGCAGCGTGCTCTCGCACGCGACCGCGGCCTGGCTTCACGGGCTCGATGGATTTCGTGAGCCGAGCATCATCGACATCACGCGACAGAAGTCCCCACCGCGACCCGTCCCCGGAATCCGGTTTCATCGGGCCAGGAGTGGCGCTCCCGCATTCGTCTACAAGGACGTGTGGCTCATGACCCGCCTCGAACGCACGCTCGTCGACGTCGCCGGAGACCTCGACGAAGAAGCGCTCGAGATCGCCCTCGACTCTGCCCGCCGTCGCTACAAGTACGCCGGCGACTGGCTCGAGAGCTACCTCAAGCAACTAAAGCCGAAGGGCATGCCTGGCCTCGCAAAGCTGATCGCGCTGGTGAACATCCGCACGGGCAAACCGACCGACTCTCCGCTCGAGGTGAAGGTGCTGCGCAAGCTTCGCCAGCTCGGCTTGACGCCCCCCGACCTCCAGCTCGTGGTGAACGATCGCGACGGCACCTACGTGATGCGCCTCGACTTCGCCTGGGCCTCGCTCAAGGTCATCCTGCACGTCGATGGCTACCGCTGGCACCAACAGCACGAGCGCTTCGATCGAGACGCCAGGCAGCGCTCCCGGCTGCAGGCGCTCGGCTGGCGCTTCGTCACCGTCACCGCCAGGAACTTCGAAGACGGCAGCTGGCTCGAAGACCTGCGCGCCCTGCTCGACCCCCAGCGCGAGCTTCCGCTGTAGGCTCGCCGGCCCGATGCGCCTCGTCGTTCACCCCTTCCACCGCTTCAGCACGCTCTTCGTCTCGAACGTCTACCTGCTCGACGGAGGCAAGGGCGATCGCTGGCTCATCGACTCGGGCCACTGGACCGAGCGCTGGCAATTGGGCGCCGAGCTGCGCCGGTCCGGTTATCGCCCTTCCGAGCTGACGGGCGTGCTGCTGACGCATCGCCACTCTGATCACGCCGGCAACGCCCTTTGGCTGCAGCGCGAGTTCGGGGTGAAGATCTACGCGCACCGCGCGGACGCCGAGGTGCTCGCCGGCACCGCCGCGCGCTTCCGCCTGGGCCAGAAGGGCAATCTGCTCGAGCGCGCCCTGGGCGCCATCGAAAATCGGTGGCCCGCGCAGCTGCGCGTCGATCGCGCGCTCGACACCGGCGAGACGATCGCCGGCCTCGAGGTGCACCACGTTCCCGGGCACACCGAAGGCTCGGTCTTCTACCGCCACGAGCGCACCAGCTGCCTGATGACCGGTGACACCCTGCTCACCGCGCGCCCCCCGCTGACCATCGTGAAGGACATCGTGCCGCCCTATGACGCCTACTCCATCGACGTGGCGCAGGCGCACGGCTCGCTCGACGCGTTCCACGCCGCGGGCTTCCCCTACCAGCACGTGCTCGCGGGCCACGGCCAGCCGCTGGTCGACGACGCCCGCACCAAGGTCTTGCGCGCGCTCGAGAAGCTCCCGCGCCCCACGGGTGGCGCCGTTCGTCCGCACTCGGTGTAGCTTGGCGCCGCCATGGCCCTCTTTGCCGAAGACACCTTCAACCTCGAAGTGCTCAAGCTGCTCCTCTTCGTCGCGTGGGTGGACGGCCAGGTCGAACAACACGAAGCGCAGATGGTGATGGGCCTGGGCCGAAGCTGGTCGGTGCCCGAGCAGGAGCTCAAGGCCCTGATGGACGACCTGAAGGCCGGCAAGAAGATGGCCGAGCCCGACTGGGCCCTGCTCAAGACGCGCAAGGACGACGCCATCACCGCCGCGCGCGCGC
>VFKJ01000017.1 GCA_009885595.1 Myxococcales bacterium
GAGCCTAAGCGCTTCCGCGCGGTGCAAGCCTCGATCCTGCAATACCCAGAATGCCCGATCGCGCAGCGTCCACCAGCCCCGCCGCTGGAAAGACCTGCCCCGACGTGCCCACCGCGACGAACACCAGCCGCTTCCCCGCCTCCCCGATGAACTCGCCCACCTGGTCCAGGTGCGAAGGGTCGAGCGTCTCGCCGAACCACACGATGTGCGGCCGAATGGCGCCCTGGCACTTCCCGCAGCGAGGCAGCGGCGCCTCGAAGTACGTGCGCGCGTCCTCGAAGGGCACGTTGCACTTCTCGCAGCGGCTCTGAAACAGCTCGCCGTGGATCGCCAGCATCCGGCGGCTCCCGGCGCGCGCGTGGAGCCCGTCGACGTTCTGGGTGGCGAGCAGAAATCGGTCGCCCAGCCGCTGCTCCAGCTCAGCTAGCGCGACGTGCCCCGGGTTCGGCTGCACCTTCGCCGCGCCCTCGCGGCGAAGGCTGTAGAACTTCCACACCAGCTGGGGATCGGCCGCGAAGCCCTCGGGAGAGGCGACCTCTTCCACCCGGTGCCCGTCCCACAGCCCGTTCATGCCGCGGAAGGTGGGCACGCCGCTCTCCGCGGAGACGCCCGCGCCCGTCAGCACCAACACCCTGCTCTGCGAATCGAGCTTCATCATTTCTCCCAGGCAGGCTAGCCGATCGAGGTGGCCCGTATTTACGGATGTCGGCCACCTCTGATACGGTCATTCCCATGAAGACGATCAAGACCACCTTCGAGCTCGAGCAGCGGCTCCATTCGCGCCTCAAGGCGATGGCTGGCCGGCTGGGGGTCAACGCCAGAGACCTGGTCTCCGAGGGCATCGAGCTGGCGCTCGCCCGCTACGAAGGCGCAGGCGATCAAAAAGAACTCGCCGCGCGCGCGAAAGCGGCCCGTGAGCGCTTGCGCGCTGGCTACTTCGATGGCCCGGCCGACCTGAGCGAGACCTACGAGGGACGCATGCTCATCGCCGCCGAGCCCCCTGCTCCGTACAAGCCGTGAGGGCCTGTTTCATCGACACCTGGGCGTACCTCGCGCTCGCGAACCGGCGCGACGCGGGCCACGAGATCGCGATCGAGGTCGACCGTTTCCTGGCCGAAGAGGGATGGACGGCCGTGACTTCAGATTGGGTGCTCGACGAGACCGTCACCCAACTCCACCTGCTGGCGGGGGCTCGGGTGGTGACCCGGTTCCTCGACGACCTCGACGCCCAATTGCAGGTGAAGCAGTTGCTCTTGCTCAACGTCTCGACGCCGCGCTTCGACGCTGCCATCAAGCAGTTCCGCGCGCTCGCGCCGAAGGTGCCCCGGCTCTCGCTCACCGACTGCACGAGCTTCGCGTTGATGACTGAGCTCGAAGTGCGCTGGGCGTTCACGGCCGACCGGCACTTCTATGCGGCGGGCCCGCGCATCGGCCCGCTCGTCACCCTGGTCGATGGCGCCTTCACCTTCCGCCCGCCGGTCGCCTGACGAAGCCCTTGGAATCAGAGGGGAAATGGTCGAGTGTCAGTACCTGCTGGTACACCCCTTCGCATGAAGCAAGCGCACTCAGTGGTGGAAGTCGCGAAGCTGCTCGGGCTGACGCCCGCGGCGACGCGTCA
>VFKJ01000027.1 GCA_009885595.1 Myxococcales bacterium
ACTCAGCGGCCGCGGTGCCGCCGATCGAAAGGGAGATGGCGCCCGAGGTCGAGCCGCCCGTGTTGGTGAGGGTGAAGGTCCTCACCACTGGGGTGCCGATGAGTACGGCGCCGAAGCTCGGGTTGTCGAAGACGAGCGCCGAGGGGCTCAGCGCGGTGCCGCTCAGCGGCGCGGTGACGATTCCCCCGGGGCCACTCGAGGGCTGCACGTTGAGCACCGCCGCTTGCGGGCCGGTGACGCCCACGGAGGGAAGGAACTGCACCGTCACCCCGCACCGCGCGCCCCCCGCGAGCGGCGCCATGCTGCAGGTGTTGGCGGTGATGAAGTACGAGGCCGCCTGCGCGCCGGCGAGCATGGCCAGCAGCGGGGTGTCGGTGGCGACGTCGCCGTTGTTCACCACCTCGAAGGTGGCGGGCATGCCCGGCTGGCCGCCCACCTGGCTGCCCAGGTCTGCGTTGGGGGGGCTGATGCCCAGCGACGCCAGCAGTCGCCCGGCGCCGTTGAGCGTGGCCGTCGCGGTGCCGCCCTCCGTGGCCGAGACCTCGAGCGCGGCGCTCTTGCTCCCGCCCGCCGTGGGTCCGAACACCACCGTGACGTCGCACGACGCCAGCGGTGCCAGCAGCACACCGGCGCACCCGTCCGTCGTGATGGAGAATTGATCGGCGTTGCTGCCGGTGAGGGCCGCGCTCAGCGCGCTCGAGGACGCGCCGCCGGTGTTGGTGATGGTGAAGGTCCGTGGGGCGCTCAGCGAGCCCTGCACCACGCCCCCGAAGGCGCGCGTGGCCGGGGTGATCTCCAGCGTGCTGGGAAATACCGCCGTGCCCGAGAGCGGCACCGTCACCGAGCCGCCCGGGGTGGCGCTCACCACCAGGGAGGTGGCCATCGCTCCATCCAGCGTCGGCGCGAACTGCACCACCACCTCGCAGCGCGCGCCGGGCGCGAGCGCCGCGGTGCAGCCGTTGGTGAGCAGGTTGAACTCGGTGGCCTCGCCGCCGCTCAAGGTGACCGTGGGCACCCCGGTGGCCGCCGCGCCTGGGTTGCTCACGGTGAGGGTGGTGGAAGCCGGAGCGGTGGTGATCACCGTGCCGAAGCCGAAGGACGCGGGCGCCGCGGTGAGCGCCGCCGCCGCCTGGGAGACGGCCGCGAGGGAGGCGCTCGCCTGGCCTCCCGGAGAGGCGGAGGCGGTGAGGGTGGCCACCTTCGAGCCCGGGCTGCGCGGCGCGAAGCGCACCTGCGCGCTGCAGCTGGTGGTGGGGGCGAGCGAGGCGCCGCAGTCGGTGGTGAGGAGCTCGAAGTCGGCCGCGCCTCCGCCGGTGAGCGCGAGCGTGAGCGGGCCGGTGGCCGCGCTGCCCGAGTTGGTCACCTGGAAGGAGACCGGGTTGCCCTGGCTGCCCACCGGCAGGGACGCCAGGGTGCGCGAGCTGGGAGAGATGCCCAGGGTGCCGGGCGTCAGGCCCAGGCCCGTCAGCGTCGCCACCGCGGTGCCGCCCGGTGCGGCGGTGACGGTGAGCGTCGCCCGACGGGGACCCGGTGTGCCTGGCGCGAAGCGGGCGGACACGGTGCAGGTGGCATCGGCGGCGAGCACCTGGCCGTCACACCCATCGGCGGTGAGCTCGAACTGCACCTCGTCGACGCCGGTGAGGCGGGTCGCGAGGGCGCCGGTCGAGTTGGCGCCGGTGTTGTGCACGGTGAAGGCGAGGGTGGCGCTGGTGCCGGCCTGCACCACCGAGCCGAAGTCGACCAGCAGCGGGGCGATCGACAGCGCGCCCGGCACCACCCCGGTGCCGCTGAGCAACAGGCTCACGCTCCCGCCCGGGCTGGCGGTGAGGGTGAGGGTCGAGGAGTACGCCTGCGCCGCGGTGGGGGTGAAGGTGATCGACACCTCGCAGCTCGCCCCGGCCTCGAGGTTCTGGCAGCCGCTGACGTCCGGCACGCCGAAGACCTCGGCGCCGGTGAGCACCGCGGTGAGGTTGCCCGCGGGCGCCGTGCCGGTGTTGGACAGCCGCAGCAGCGCCGGCGGGCTCGCCACCCCGACCGGGCCCGAGCCGAAGTCGAGCGCGCTGCGATCGCCCACCACCACCGGCGCACCGCCGGCGTCCCGGGTGCGGCGCACCCCTTCGACGTCGATGAGGAGCGAGCAGCCCGCCAGCTGCGCGGCGAAGAAACCCAGGAGCGCGCGCCGCATCACTGGCCTCCTCCCGCGCCCTGGGGCGGCGGTGCTGGCCCGGTGAGCAGGAGCACGGTGGCGATGCCCGCGGTGATGAGGGCCCCGGCGTAGAGGCCGTCGGCCACGAAGCCCTTGGTGCGGGCGGAGTCGCCCAGGGTCTTGATGGCGCGCTCGTAGCCGGCACGGGGCTCGGCGATGCCCTCGGCGTGGGGCCAGTCGCTGCC
>VFKJ01001228.1 GCA_009885595.1 Myxococcales bacterium
CGATCAGCTCGAACAGGACCGCCGGGCTCGAGGTGCTCGACGCCACCGCGACGCTCACAGACCTCACCATCACCGACACCAGCAGCGACGTCCCGGGCGTCTACGGCCGCGGGGTGCACTTACAGAACAGCCAGGTACGGCTCACCCGCGCCCGCATTTCACGCAGCGTGGACGTGGGGGTGATGGTGGGCCTCGCCTCGAAGCTGCAGGCGATTGAGCTGCGCGTGGAAGACGTGGGCAAGCGCGCGTGCACGGTGGCGGGCGCCTGCGCAGATCTCGGCGGCTCGTCGGTGGTGGTGTTGAGCCCCGGCTCTTCCTTCGAGGCGACCGGCTTCATCCTCGCGCGCAGCCTGCAGTGTGGACTTCAGCTGGCGGAAGATGGCGTGGCCGACGTGTCCCAGGGCGAGGTCGTGGGCCACGTCATCGGCGCTTGCGTGATGACGGCAGGCTTCGACGCGGCGCGGCTCTCGGACCGGGTGGAGTACCGCGACAACGAACGCAAGCTCGACGCGCAGTCCGTGCCGTTGCCGACGCTGACGATTCCGCCATTGAGATAGCGGTCAGGTTCGCGTCGAAAAACGGCCTTGAAGAAGGTGGGCCGGACAGATCTGCGATGCGCTCGTTTCGTGCGGGCCCTCGGCGCGAACGAAGATCTTCCCGTCACCTGGTCGGGACGTGTTGCGGATTCTGCCACAAACCTCGACCACACCCCGGCCTCCGTGCGGCAGGCCAGGGACGAGCCTTGGAAAGTGGCCTTTGTGGCAGAATCCGCAACATTGCCGTGCGGCCCACCGCGTTCCGTGAGGATCCACGCCCGCCCAAAGAGCCTGCACGGGGCGAGCACCAGCCAGGATCTTCAGCGCTGCGTTCCTCCAGGCTGTTCAAGCCTGAACCTCCATTCTGTGCGCCAGCGAGCGGAACGCCGGCACGGCGTCGGGCGCCAGCAACACCGTCTGCACCAGCGGTGACTCGGTCACCTTCTGCTTGCCTTGATCGTCCACGCCCACCTCGATGCCGATCGCGCTCACCGCGTTCGTCGCGCGGCAGCCGCACTCGAACAGATCCCACCTGGTGAACTTCGGCGGCGGCGGACGCTCCAGCGAGCCCAGCGACTCCAGCCACTGAAAGTCCCGCCGCTCCAGCCGCTCGGCCGCCAGGTCCTTGTCCACCAGGGGCGTGAGGAACAGCGCCTTGGTGTGCGTGCACCAGCTCTCGCAGTGCTCGCAGTACGGCGCGTCGGCGACGGTCAGGCCCATCACCACCGGCAGCCCCACCAGGATCGCCGCTTCGATCGCCCAGAAGATCCAGAGGATCGCTCCGGTGGGGGTCGCGCCCTTGATCGACCACGCGCCCTTCTCGTTCACCACCGCGATCAGCTCCCACAGGTTCGGCGGCCAGAGCAGCGCCACCAGCGGCACCTCGCTGTCCTGCTGGTGCAGCAGCGCGTAGCCCCAGGTCACCCACATCGCCCAGAGCGTGAACAGGCCCAGGCCCAGCGAGGCCACCGCGGCGAACAGGCGGCTGCGCGCGCGGCCTCTCTGCAGCACGGCCACCGCCAGCGCGCCCACCACGAACCCCAGGCCCGCCGTCAGCAGCACCGTGAAGTAGCCGACGATCGGCAGGTAGAGCGTGAGGTAGGAATACAGGGCGGCGAGCAGGGCGGCGGCTGGCAGCGCGAGCGCGATCAGCGGCAGCGCGAGCGGCGAGACACGGCCCGACGGCTGGTAGTGACGATTGGCTTGCATGGCCCTTAGGTGGCGCCTGCGCCCGGCTTTTTTGAAAGGGCGGTGTAGTCTGCCCCGCGGTGTCGCACTTCGCAGAGCTCCTCGACCGCTTCTTCTACCGCCCTGACGAGGACGTCGGCTCGTTCCTCGAACAGGCGCCCGTGGGCGATCGCATCGCCCAGCCCGTCGCCGAGGAAGCGCCGGAAGAGTTCCTCGCCTTCGTGCTGGAAGGGGAGACCTACTCGGTGCCCATCGGCGCGGTCCGGGAGATCCTGAAAGTCACCGACGTCACCGAGCTCCCTCGCGCGCAGAAGAACATCATCGGGCTCATCAACGTGCGCGGCGAGATGCTCCCGCTGTATGACGTGAAGGTGCGCCTGCGCCTGGCCAGCACCACGCCCCTCGTCCGCACCGGGAAGGACGTCGGCCGCGCCGCGCGCATCCTGCTGCTCAAGGATCTCGAGGGCGATGCGGGCGTGCTCGTCGATCGGGTGGAAGGGGTGGTGAAGCTGCAGCTCTCCCGCCTCGAAGAAGCGCCGGGCCTGGGCATCGATCGCAGCGCCATCGCCGGCCTCGGGCGGCGTGACGGGCAGATGTACATCCTCCTCGACGTCGAGCAGGCGCTCTCATGAGCGGCGCGCCCGAGGTGAGCGGCGAGGGCGAGCTCATTCAGCTGTGCGTGGTGCGCATCGGCGCGGAGTCGTACGCCATCGATCTCAAGCGCGTCGACGAGATCCTCCCGGTGCCCGCGCTCACGCCGCTGCCGCGCGCGCCCCGCTTTCTC
>VFKJ01001162.1 GCA_009885595.1 Myxococcales bacterium
CCGCCGAAGAAGGGCGCCCTGGCCAAGGAGCCTCCTCCCAAACCCGAGCCGCCCCCGAAGAAGGCGCCGCCGGCGGTGGTGGTGAAGAGCATCTCCGATGGCGACCTCAACGCGGTGTGGCTCAAGTGGCGCCAGGCCAACGCCTCGAAGGACCCGCAGGCCGAGCAGGCCGCGCGCAAGGAACTGCTCGCCACCAGGAACCTGATCGGCTCGACGAACCTGGAGCTGTGGGCGGTCGGCCTGCTGCGCGCCGCGCAGGTGTGGGAAGCGTCGGGCGACAGCGGCGCCGCCGTGGAGATCGCCGTCACCGCCGCGGAGCTCGCCCCCGACCTGCCCGCCACCTGGTTCCTCCTCACAAGGCTCTACTTCGCGGCCGACCCCAGCGGCATCCCCCGGTACCTGGGCTCCTTGCAGAAGGGCGTGGTCACCACCTTGCGCGACCCGCGCTACCTCCGGCCTTTGGTCGCAGACCTCACCACCGTCGCGCTCATCGCCTTCCTCGCCACCGTCGTCATCGTGATGATCGTGCTGCTGCTGCGGCGCGGGTACTACTTCCTCTACGACTTCCACTTCTTCTTCCCCCGCGCCGCCGCGCGCTGGCAGACCTCGGCGCTGGCGATCCTCCTGCTCTCGCTGCCGATCGTCTTCCGCATGGGCGTGGCGCCCACGCTGCTGGCGGTCTTCGCGGCCCTGACGATGTACCTGTCGACGCGAGAGCGCGTGCTGGCCGTGGCGCTGATCGGCTCCCTGGGCATCGTGCCGCTCGTCGGCGGGTTCGTGGTGGAGCACACCGCGTTCGCCGAGACGGTCGCCGAAGATCTCTACCGCATCGAGCGGGGCGGCCCGGGCACCGAGCCCCTGGTGCAGCGCTACGAGAAGCTCGCCGCCGAAGACAAGGTCGGCTTCCCCGAGCGCTTCGTGCTGGGCCACTTCTACCTGAACCGCGGTCGCCTCGAGCAGGCCGTCACCCACCTCAGGCTCGCCCAGGCGCTGCGGCCCGAGGACGTGCCCACCAAGATCGCGCTCGCCAAGGCCCTCTTCCTCCAGGGCGATCTGGAGAACTCCCGCTCGATCCTCGAGGGCGTGAAGAGAGACTCGCCCAACGCGGTGGCGCTGCTCGACCTGAGCCGCGTCTACCAGCGCCGGGTGCAGGTCCATGGCGAGGCGTACGCCGGGGAGATCGACAAGGCCAACCAGAACCTGATGGAGGCGCGGCAGCTCGATGCCTCCCTCCCGGCGATCGCCGCCGACGATCCCTTTCAGAAGGAGATCGTCGGCAACGATCTGCTGAAGACCCTCCCGCTCACCCGAGACGATCTGATCGCCGGAGCCAAAGGCGACGTCGCCGCCCGCCGGGTGCGCAGCCAGCTCAGCCAGCTGCTGGTCGGTGACGTGCCCTCGGCGCTGGCGGTCGTCTACCCGCTGCTGGTGGCGCTCGCGCTGCTGGGCTTCGGCTTCCTGGGCAGCTCGCTCGACGTGGCCAGGGAGTGCAACCGCTGTGGCCGCGCGGTGAGCCGCCGCGGCGATCCCGACGTGGCGCTCGGCAGCGCCATGTGCAGCCAGTGCGTGAACGTCTTCGCCAAGAAGAACGTGGTCGCGCCCTCGGTGAAGGTGCGCAAGCAGCTCGAGGTGGCCCGCTACGAGAGCCAGCTCGAGCGCGCCTCCACCGTGCTGGGGGTGTTGTGGTCGGGCATGGGCCACGTGTTCTCGGGCGCGCCGGTGCAGGGCGCCGTGTACGGCTACCTCTTCGTGCTGGCGATCACCGGCGTGGTGCTGCGCGCGGGCGTGGTGCGGCCGCCCTTCGAGGGGTTGCCGGTGGGCCTGCGGCTCATTCCCCTGGTGCTCCTCTTCCTCGTCGTCTACCCCCTCTCGTTGCTGCGGCTGCGGCGGAGGCAGGGCTGATCCATGGCGCTCAAGGGCACCCTCAAAGACTTCGGGATCGCGGACATCCTCCAGCTGATAGGTCAGCAGCAGAAGACCGGCGTGCTGCTGCTCACCCAGAAGCAGGACACCGTCGCGGTCACCTTCCGCGAGGGCAACATCGTCCGCGCCGAGACCACCAGCCGAAACCGCAAGGACCTGATCGGCTCGATGCTGGTGGCCGCGAGCCTGGTGAGCGAGCAGCAGCTCGAGTTCGCGCTCGAGACCCAGAAGCGCACCCTGCAGCGCCTGGGTGACGTGCTGGTGAGCCAGGGCGTCATCACCGATCAGAAGTTCAAGGCGATGGTGCAGCTGCAGACCAGCGAGACGCTCTTCAAGCTCTTCGCCTGGAAGGCCGGCACCTACGAGTTCGAGCAGAAAGAGGTCGAGACCGAGACCACCCTGACCCCGCTGCGCGCGGAGTCGGTGCTGATGGAGGGCTTCCGCCGCGTCGACGAGTGGCCGGTGGTGCGCAAGCGCATCACCAGCCTGCAGATGACGTTCGAGAGGCTCAAGGATCTACCCCCCGAGGAGCTCAAGAAGGACGACTTCGACGCCGCCCTCGACGACGCCTTCGCGGAAGAGAAGAAGTCGGTCAACAAGGGCGAGTTCCAGTCGGTGGGCGAGAACGAGCGCAAGGCCTACAACCTGATCGCGGCCGGCCGCACCGTGCAGCGGATCATCGAGCTCTCGGCGCTGGGGGAGTTCGAGACCGCCAAGGCGCTCTGCAACCTGATCAACCTGGAGTACGCCAAGGGCGTGCCGCCGGCGGGGAAGGGCGGCGCCGACTTCGAGGCCGACGGCTCGCGCGCTTCGGCCCTGCTGGGGGTGGTGGGTCGCATCGCCGTCACCATGGTGGTGGTGGGCGCGCTGCTCTTCATCGGCACCCGCATCGACTTCGGCGCGGTGAAGCTCGGCGGCCGCAACGCCACCACCTATACCGACCCCGCGGCCCAGCGCTTCGCCAGCCAGCAGCAGCTCTCCCGCCTCTCCGCCGCCATCGACCTCTTCAAGCTCGAGAAGGGCGCCCTGCCCATTGGGCTGACCGAGCTGGTCGAGTCCGAGCTGCTGTCCGCCGACGACCTGCACTTCCCCTGGCGCGAGCCCTACTTCTATCGGCGGGGTGACGACGGCACGTACGTGCTGCTACCGCCCCTCCGGTAGACGAGCGCAGCCGGTCCAGCGGAACGCTGGGCGAGCGCAGCTGGAGCGAAGCGGAAAGATGCGCCGAGGCGGAGCGACCCAGAGAGACAGCCGCCCTTGCGCTGACGGGCCTCGTCCGCTAAGCGGCCGGCAGCACCCGACCTGTACCCCTCCGCGGGCCGTGGTGTTTCACCCCCTGTGGAGCGGGAGAGCACTACAAATGATCCAGGTCGAGAAGAAGACGGAGTTGGTGACGAAGTTCCGTACGCACGAGAAGGACACGGGTTCCCCCGAGGTCCAGGTGGCGCTGCTGTCCGAGCGCATCACCGAGCTCACGGAGCACTTCAAGACGCACAAGAAGGACCACCACAGCCGCCGTGGTCTGCTCAAGATGGTCAGCCAGCGTCGCCGCTTGCTCGACTACCTCAAGAGCAAGGACCAGAACCGCTACAAGAAGTTGATCGACAGCCTCGGCATCCGCAAGTGAGCAGGACGAGGTGAACGGGGGGCGCTGGGAAGCAATCCAGCGCCCTTCGGTGTTTCAGGCAGTCCGTTTGAAAGCAGTGCCGCCGCGACCTGAAGCGGTGGTCCACATCACGGCGCGACGGGTGAGCATCAACGCGTTTTGATTTTCTGTTCGGGCTCTCCGAGGCGTCTCGGGGAACGCGATCAGGGATCAAAACGCCGCGAGCCTCAAGCGCCATCAACGAAGAGAAAGAGCTGAGCTCAACATGGCAATGATTCGGAAGACCGTAAAAGTGGGCGATCGCGATCTCATCATCGAGACCGGTCGCATGGCGAAGCAGGCAGACGGCGCGATCGTGCTCCGCTACGGCGACACGATGCTCCTGGCGACCTCGGTGAGCGCGCGCGACAAGAAGGACATCGACTTCATGCCGCTGACCGTCGAGTACAAGGAGACGTTCGCGTCTGCGGGCCGCATCCCCGGCGGGTACTTCCGCCGCGAGGGTCGCCTCACCGAGAAGGAGACGCTCACCTGCCGCATCGTCGACCGCGCCTGCCGCCCCCTGTTCCCCGAGGGCTACGCGTACGAGACCCAGGTCCTCGTGAGCGTGATCAGCTTCGACAAGAACGCCGAGCCTGACGTGCTCGCGCTGTGCGCCGCCTCGGCCTCGCTGGCCGTGTCCGACATTCCCTTCGACGGCCCCATCGCGTGCGTGCGCGTCGGCCGCGTCGACGGCAAGCTCGTCGCCAACCCCGACTTCGCGCAGCGATCCAAGAGCGATCTCGACCTCGTGGTGGCCGCCAGCAAGGCCGCCATCGTGATGGTCGAGGGTGGCGGTGACGAGATCAGCGAGGCCGACATGGTGCTCGCGCTCGACTTCGGTCACGCCGCCTGCCAGCCCATCATCGACACCATCGCCGAGCTGCGCGCCGAGCTGGGCGTGAAGACCCGCGAGTACGACAAGGCCGTGAAGTACGACGAGGCGCTCAAGGCCAAGTGCAAGACCCTCTCGTGGGCCGGCATCACCAAGGGCTACGCGATCGTCGAGAAGCACGCCCGCTACGGCTTCCTCAAGACCAACCGCAAGGAGCTGGAGGCCAAGCTCAAGGCGGAGCTGGCGGAGGGCTACACGGCGCTCGTCGAGAAGCAGGTCAAGGGCATCTACGAAGACCTCAAGTACGAGTACATGCGTGAGCTGACCTGCAACGGGGGCCGCATCGGTGGCCGCCCGCACACCACGGTCCGCGAAGTCACCTGTGAGATCGCGCCGCTGCCCCGCACCCACGGCTCGGCCATCTTCCAGCGCGGCGAGACCCAGGCGCTCGTCACCACCACCCTGGGCACCGGCGAAGACGATCAGCGCATCGAGACGCTGGCCGGCGACATCAGCAAGACCTTCATGCTGCACTACAACTTCCCCCCGTTCTCCGTGAACGAGACCAAGCCGCTGCGCGGCCCCGGTCGCCGCGAAATCGGCCACGGCGCGCTGGCGGAGCGGGCGCTCAAGAGCATGCTGCCCGACAAGCTGTCCTTCCCCTACGTGGTGCGCGTCGTCTCGGACATCCTCGAGAGCAACGGCAGCTCCTCGATGGCGTCGGTCTGCGGCGGCACCCTGGCGATGATGGACGCGGGCGTGCCGATCAAGTCGCCGGTCGCGGGCATCGCGATGGGCCTGGTGAAGGAAGGCGAGAAGATCGCGATCCTCACCGACATCCTCGGTGACGAGGATCACCTGGGCGACATGGACTTCAAGGTGTGCGGCACCGCCAAGGGCATCACCGCCGTGCAGATGGACATCAAGATCACCGGCATCACCACGGCGATCATGCTCAAGGCGATGGACCAGGCCCGCGCGGGCCGGCTCCAGATCCTCGAGACGATGCTCAAGACGCTGCCGGCGCCCCGCAAGGAGATCAGCCAGTTCGCGCCGCGGATCACCAGCATCATGATCCGCCCGGAGTTCATCAAGAACGTCATCGGCCCCGGCGGCAAGGTGATCAAGGACATCATCGCGCGCACCGGCTGCTCGGTGAACATCGACGACACGGGCAAGGTGGACATCGCCTCGGCCGACGGCGACGCGGTGAAGGCGGCGATCGCGATGGTCCAGGCCCTCACCCGTGAGGCCGAGGTCGGGAAGATCTACCTGGGCACCGTGCGCAAGGTGGTCGAGTTCGGCGCCTTCGTGGAGCTGTTCCCCGGCACCGACGGCCTCATCCACATCTCGGAGCTCGCCGACAAGCGGGTCAAGACGGTGGACGAGATCGTGAAGGAAGGCGACGAGGTGATGGTGAAGGTCATCTCGATCGACTCCGGCGGGAAGATCCGTCTGTCGCGCAAGCAGGCGCTCGCTGAGCGTTCTGCTGCGGCGGGTTCGCCTCCTCCGTCCGAGGCCCCGGCGGCGCAGAAGCCCACCACCCAGGCCTGAGACCTCCCTCTCCCCCACGGGGGGAGAGGGTCGGGGTGAGGGGATAACGCCTCTTCTCCTTTAAGGGAGAGGGGGCGTTTTCATGTCCACGTCTTGCTCGCATTTTTCATCCGGCCTTGAAGTGCGCGGTCGTGAGGGTGGGCGTGCGTGGTGCCCCATCGCGCGCAGGCTTCACGGCCCGAGCTTTCTGGTCCTCATTTGGCGAAGCGATGAGCAGGTGGCGTCCAGGCGGGGCGCGAAACTGACTCCATCGCCTCAAACCGGAGCCGGTTCCGGTTCGGTCAACGAGGCTGTCTCACTTCGCGAAGTGAACGTCCTTGCTCCGCAGCGAGGGCCTGTGCGGGTGAAGCATGGAGGAGATCCAGCCCTCACCCCGTTCCTCGAGGTTCTTTTGGGGTCGGTCACACCGTGCCTCGGCGCCGCCTCGCCCCGCTGGGGAGAGGGTCGGGGAGAGCGGGCATGAGCTAGGCTCCACCCAGCAACAGATCCTCCCCCGCAGTCGTGCGTTGAAGCCACCACCCCGTGTCCAGGAACCTCGAGGGAGTCAGCCGCTTCTTCGGCGCCTTTCGCTGGGCGTTCATGCCGCTTGGCCTCTTCGCGCTCGTCGCAGTCGGCGTGCACGCCGCCGCCGACGTCGTCGACGACAAGCTGCTGCGCGCGGTCGAGTGGCTCGACGTCCTCTTCGACGGCCTCCTCGCGCAGTCCGAACACACCGCGTCCTGGGTGAACAAGATCGACTCGCGCGAGCGCACCCTTTTCGCCCGCGGCCTCGCGCTGGC
>VFKJ01000929.1 GCA_009885595.1 Myxococcales bacterium
GACCGTGCGGGTGACGCGCGCGAACAACCAGTCGAGCGGCACCATCACCTTCTACGTGGTCGAGCTGGAGCCCTGATCAGCTGACGTCGACCAGCTCGAGCAGCCGCGTCTTCCCCGCGAGCTTGAGCTCGACCTCGTCACCGGCGCGCTTGCCCAGCAACGCCTGGCCCAGGGGTGAGGCGGGCGTCACCACCTGGACGCCCCCCTGGAGCCTGGTGCCGCCCCCCTCGGGCGCGAGGAAGAAGGTGACGGGCTCACCGTCTTCTTCAGCTTCGATCAACGCGCCCAGGCGGCCCACTTCGCCCGCCGCGAGGCTCATCGTGCCCAGCGCGGCGAGCCCGGCTTGCAGGCTCTCGATGCGCATCGCCTGCCCGCGGGCCAGGTAGCTCTGCTCGATGGCGCGGGTGTCTTTGTCGTTCTCGGGCTTGGCCTGCTCGTGGGTGGCGCCCTCACGCGCGGCGGCGTGCGCGGCCTCCAGGGTGGCGAGGGTCTGCTCGAGGGTCGTCAGCAGCTCGGCCTTGAGGGCCTTGCGGTTGGGCTTCTTCTTCACCGCCGACGACTTACTCAGTCACGCCGCCCCGAGCACCGCGATCCGCCGCCAGGCCCTTCGCTCCGATTGGCGCTGCGAGATCGTCAGCGAGTCCAACCGCGCCACCGACACCGTCACCAAGCTGCGGCGCTACCACCAGGCCGGGGTGCCCCACTATTGGATCCTCGACCAGGTCGACCGCACCCTCACCGTCTACCGGCATCACCCTGACGGGTACCTGGTCGCCCTGCGCGCCGAGGCCAGCGAGAAGGTCCACGCTGAGCCGTTCGACGCCGTGGAGTTCCACGTCGCCGTGTTCTTCGGCGACGACCCGGACTGAACTCGCAGCCGGTGTGAGTGCAGGCCAGGGGGCCAGCCTATTTGAGCAGGGCCTCGACCGCGGCCTTGAGGGACGGGCGCGCGATGGCGTCTCCGCTGAGGCGCTCGCCGAGCTCCTGGCCGTTCTTGAAGAAGAGCAAGGTGGGGCTCACGGTCACGTTGAGCTGCTTGGCGAGGTCTTCGTTCGCGCTGCGGAGGATCTTGAAGAACCGGATCTTCCCGTCGAACTTCTCGGCGACCGCGCCGTAGCGGGGGGCGAGGGTGGCGCAGGCCGCGCTGTCGGTGGAATAGAAGTCGAGCGCGACGGGCTCGGGCGACTTGAGCACCTCCGCGTCGAAGTCCTTCGCCACCAGCTCTTTGACGAACAGCTTCTCTTTGACGGGCTCGACGACTTTGGGGCTCATCGCTGGGTAATGACACACCTCAGTGCTCCCAGGTGAGTGGTGACGCCTCGGGGTGCCCGCCACACGCTTGAGGTGCTCAGGTCGCCGGGCGCAGCAGCCGCGGCACCGCGGTGATGGCGAGCCCCAGCGCCAGGAACGCGATCACCAACATCCCGGCGTGACCGTTCGGCAGGTCCTGCGCGAGCACCTTGAGGCCCGCGACCACCAGCAGCCCCCAGGCGGCCCAGCTCAGCTCCATCGCCGCGCCGAGCTTGCGGGCGAACGCCAGGCCGACCGCCACCCCGCACAACAACAACGTCCGCAGCAAGATGATCACCGACGAAGGAGCGCTCGCGCCCCCCAGCACCTGACGGGAGGCGAGGCTCACCAGGGCGATCGCCCCGAGCCCGGTGAGCGCGAGCAACACCAACGCCACCCCGCGCGCGGCCACGTCTTCGCGCGCCTTCTCCCGCACCGTCATCACCGCCCAACCCACCAGGGCCAGGCCGACGATCGCCGTGGCCACGGGGGTCAACAGCGCCCATTCCCCCGAAGGCGCGCGCGCCAGCCCGCTCACCATCAGCTCGAGCGTTCCACCCGCGACCGCGGCGGCCCACAGCAGCACCGCCGCGCCGCCCCACATCAAGTGCGTCAACCGCCAGCGTCCCACCGCGGCCAGCGCGACCCCCACCAGGCCCCACGCGAGGCCCAGCGGTGCGCCGCTGAGGATGAGGGGCGCGGAGGCGAAGGTGAGCGCCACTCCCAGCACGCCATAGAAGCAGGCGTCGAAGAGCCGGCCCGCCACCGGGGCGAGGTGCAGCGCCGTTCCGAGCGCGCCGGCGGCCACCAGCAGGCCCCACGGCCCCGCGGCGCCGTGCACACGCGTGACCGCCAGCAGCCCCACCGTGAGGATGACGGCGGTCTGCAGCACCTCGAAGGCCCGCACCGGCCGGGCGCGGAACCAGGTGCCGACGAGCAGCCCCAGCACGTAGACCCCGATGATGGCCTGGGTGACGAGCACGATGGCGCCCAGCTGGCCCTGCTCCGCCGCGGGGCGGGCCGAGAGGCTGAACACCAGGCGCAAGGAGACCAGGTCGAGGAAGAGCGCCACCGGCCACCGCAGGTGCGGCCAGCTGCGCACGTCCGCCAGCACCACCGAGGCGATGCCCAGCCCGGCCAACACGATGAACACGGCCAGGGGCGAATCCGTGGCGCGCAGCAGCCCGGCGCCGGCGGCCAGGCAGCCCAGCTCGGCGATCCACGCCACTTCCTGCAGCCGGTGCTGCCACGCGGTCACCAGCAGGAACCCGGTGAAGCCCGCGAGCACCAGCGCCACCACCGGCTGCGGCACCAGGCCCTTGGAGCCCATCTCCAGCAAGAGCGAGAAGCCGATGAGCGAGCCCGACGCGGCGTGGAAGCCGGCGCTCAGGCGTGCGCCTCTCCCCGCCGCGCGGAACGCCAGCGCGATCCATACGGTGGCGAACGCGAGCCCGAGGGTGACGCCCAGCGAACGGCTCACCAGCTCCTTCTCGGTGATCAAGCGGAAGACGAAGGCGCCGGCGATCACCATCAGCGAGCGGCCGAACAGCGGCACCACCGAGCGCGCCGACGCGGGGTCCAGGCCCTCGAGCGCCTCGGGCAGCGGAATGGGCTCGTCGCTGGTCATCCCCAGCGGCGGGGGGGACGCAACGGCTTCGCGGCTCATCACCGCGTCTTCAGGGTGTGAAGGTTTTGCGTCGAGCCGTGCCCGGAGCTGCTCCACGGTCTTCGAGAGTTCCCCCACTCTCTGCTCGAGCTCCAGGAGTCGTTTCTCCATTGGGTCCCGAAAGTCTGTTCTCTGCCCCGAAAAGAGGAAAGAAATGCGCGCGATTCGCACACGCGCTCATGCGCAGGAATTGCGCATGCGATGAGTGGCGCTCACGTCGTGCGGCGGTGTGCGCGTCGACGGCTCACCCGAAGTTGGTGGCGTAGAACGCGTACAGCAGCGCCGCACCCAGCAGCACGCCGATGGTCAGCGCGGTGAAGCCGAACCGGTACACCCGCCGCAGGGTGTGCTCGTTGGGCGGCGGCACCTTGTACGACTCGAGCTCGCCCGACTCGAGCAGCCGCTCGTATTCCAGCGGACGCTCGGCCTTGAAGCGCTCGAGCGACATCGAGCCGGTGAAGACCACCGGGTCGAGCGGGAAGGCCTCGGGCCGCAGGTGGGTGTGGAAGAAGTGGAAGAAGAAGATGAAGCCGGTGGCCAGCAGCGCCTCGTCACTGTGGATGAGGTAGGCGACGTTGAGCACCCAGCCCGGCAGGTACTGGCTCACCCACATCGCGTTCCACAGGAACAGGCCCGAGACCCCGATGACGGGCACGCCCCAGAAGACCGCGAAGAAATCGAACTTCTCCCAGTACGCCCAGCGATCGAGCCTGGGCCGCGGGCCGCGGTAGAGGAACCACTTCAGGTTGGCCTTGAGGTCTTCCCAGTCTTTCTTGTTCGGAATCATCGACTGCCAACCCGAGAGCAGCGAGCGCCGCTTGCGGATGATGATTTCCCGAATGAGGTAGCCGACGAACCAGAGGCCGTAGCCGAAGGTCAACACGCCCGCGACCCGGTGCAGCCAGCGCGCGCCGGCCACCCCGCCCAGGATCGTCGAGAGCAGGTTCGTCCACGGCTCGCCGGAGAACTTGAGCGGCAGGCCGGTGGCGGCCAGCAGCAGGAACGTCGTCACGATCATCAAGTGAATGTAGATGTGCACCGAGCGGAACCGGCGGATCCACACCGGGCCGGGCGCGTCGTGCGCGAACTCGTGGCGGCTGAAGCCGACGATGGAGCGCTGCAGCCACAAGAGCGTGTGCAGGGTGAAGAAGCCCAGCGTGCCGATCAACAGC
>VFKJ01000249.1 GCA_009885595.1 Myxococcales bacterium
AGCGCCGCCACGTTGCCCAGGGTGGGCTTGCCCGAAGCGGCCCAGGCCAGGACCGCGCGGCGGCTGGTGAAGAAGGTCAGGCTCTTTCTGGACGAAGGCCAGGGCCAGGGGAGCAGCTTCGTCTCCACGCACGGCACCACGATGGCGCCCTCGCCGTGGGCCTCACGCTCGGCGCGCGCATCGTCGGTTTCCCGGGTGATCAGCCACGTGGTGGGCACGCAGGGAGATCTGGCAGGCTTTCGCACCGCGCGCCTGACCGCATGACGAAGTTGTGACAAGAGCCATCAGCCCGAAACCCTGAAGCCGCGGGCCTCGAGGCCATGACGAACTTGTGACACGGCCTCTCCACCACCACTGCATTCATGCTCCCCATGGACTCTCGCGAACGATTCCTCGCTGCGCTGTCAGGTTCCTCCGTCGACCGCCCGCCGGTGTGGCTGATGCGCCAGGCCGGCCGCTATCTGCCGGACTACCGCGCCGTGCGGAAGACCTCTTCCTTCTGGGAGCTGTGCCACTCGCCCGAGAACACCACCCGGGTCGCGCTCGAGCCGCTGGCGAAGTTCAAGCTCGACGCCGCCATCGTGTTCTCCGACATCCTCACGGTGCCCGAGGCGCTGGGCCTGGGCGTCACCTTCGGCGCCGGGGAAGGCCCGCAGATCGCGAAGCGCCTGGAGACCGCGGCCGACCTCGCCAGTTGGAAAGTCGAAGGCGCGGTGGAGCGGCTCAAGTTCGTCCCCGCCGCGGTGAAGCACCTCAAGACCGCGCTCGCGGGCCGCTACGGCCTGCTGGGCTTCGCGGGCGCGCCCTTCACGCTGCTCTCGTACATCACCGAGGGCGGCGGCAGCGACGACTTCCTCAAGGCGCGCGTGATGCTGCACCAGCAGCCCGCGCTCGCTGAGAAGGCGCTGGCCACCCTGGCCGACGTCACCGCCGGCTACCTGGAGTCGCAGTTCGAAGCGGGCGCCGACACGGTGCAGCTCTTCGACACCTGGGGCGGGCTGCTCGACCGCGAGGACTACGTGAAGTTCTGCCTCCCCGCGATCCGCCGCATCACCGAGCCGCTGCGCGCCAAGGGCCGCCACGTGATGCTCTTCGTGCGCGGCGGTCAGCACCTGCTGCCGGTGCTGGGTGAGGCGAACGTCGATGGCTTCTCGCTCGACTGGCGCGCGGACTGGCGCGAGGCGAGGGCGCGGTACCCCAAGCACGTGCTCCAGGGAAACCTCGACCCCGCGCTGTTGCTCGCCGGCGCCGACGCCACCCGCGCCGCCACCCGGAAGCTCCTGGGCGTGATGAAGGAAGCCGACGGCGGCAAGCGCTGCATCGTCAACCTGGGTCACGGCATTCACAAGGACACGCCCCCCGACACCGTCGCCGCGCTCTGCGACGAGGTGGCGAGTCATGGCTGAACGCGCTGACGTCCTGGTGATTGGCGGCGGGCTCGCGGGCATCTCCGCGGCGCTCGAGCTGCAGCGCCTGGGACGTCGCGTGCTGGTGATCGAACAGGGCGCGACCCTCGGCGGAAAGGCGAACTCCACCGACACGAAGGTCGGCTCGTTTCCCACCGGGCCGACCAGCTTCAATGGCCGCTACCCCGCGTTCTGGCGGCTGTTCGACCTGCTGGGAATCAGCGACGAGGCGACCAAGCTGCGCCCGGTGTCCTCTTCCCGCTTCATCGTGCGCGACGGAAAACTGAACGCGCTGCGGCCCAACCCCTTCAGCGTGATCGGCACCGGCGCGTTGTCGTTGGGCGACAAGTGGGCGCTCGCCAAGGAGTTCATCTCGCCTTCTCCGGCGAAGAGCGACGGCACCGACGAGTCACTGGAGACGCTGCTGGTGCGGCGCTTCGGCCAGAAGACGGTGGACCACTTCCTCTCGGCGGTGATGACCGGAATCTTCGCGGGCGATCTGAAGAAGCTCTCGGCGCAGGCCTGCATGCCGGCGCTCGTCACCGCGGAAAAGGAATACGGCAGCGTGCTCAAGGGCGCGCTCAAGGCGATGAAGGCGGCGCCCGCCGACGGCTCGCGCCCCGGGCTGTACACCTTCGCGAAGGGCTTCGGCCTGGTGGGCGTGAAGGCGGCGCAGCAGCTGCCCTGCTCGCTGGAGACCGAGCTGGAGACGCTCACCGTGGACGCGCGCGGCGTGACCGCCACCGGCCAGCGCCAGGGGCAGCAGGTCGACTTCAGCGCGGACAGCGTGGTGATCGCCACCGAGGCGGACGTGGCTGCGAAGCTGCTGCAGCGCTCGATGCCCGCGGCCGCCGCGGTGCTCGGCGAGTTCGAGTACGCCCCGGTGACGCTGGTGCAGTGGGCGGAGAAGACCCCGGGAGACTCGAAGCTGCCGCTGGGCTTTGGCTACCTCACCGCGCCCATCGAGAGCCTCTTCGCGCTGGGCACCCTCTTCGTGGGAGACCTGCTGGAGGAATCGCCGCGCCGCTTCTCCACCTTCATCGGCGGTGCGCTCAACCCGGCGCGGGCGGCGATGACCGACTCCGAGTTGGTCGCCGGCGCCCAGTCGGACCTGAGCAAGCTCACCGGCGGCGTCATCGGCCAGGTGATGCAGGTGATTCGCTGGCCGCGCGCGGTGTTTCAGCCCGCGGTCGGGCACGCGACGCAGCTGGCCCGGCTGGAGAGAGCACTCAGCGGCGGCCGGGTCGCGCTCGCGGGGAGTTACTTTGGCGGCGCCGCGATGAAGGATGCGCTGGTGAGTGGATTCGGTGCGGCGGAGAAGTTGATTCGACCCCTCTCCCCGACCCTCTCCCCCGCGGGGGAGAGGGAGAATGTGGTGGCAGCGTCATGAGTCCTCCCCTGGCGGTGGTCGGGGTGTCCTGGCGCTGCGCCAACACCGTGGTGCGCGCGCAGTGCGCCGCGCTCGCGGGTGAAGCCG
>VFKJ01000286.1 GCA_009885595.1 Myxococcales bacterium
CAAGGGCCAGAAGAACGCGAAGCTCGCGGTGATGTCGGGCGAGCTCTCGCTGGTGCCGATGGATCTGGACCTGGTGATGAAGCTGGGGCCGCTCTTCAGCTGAGCGGCACGGCACTTCAGAGTGATGCATCGATGGCTTCAATCTGAAGGAGCCGCCCAGCCGCGCGGCGCGCAACCCCGAGCGAATCCGCGGTGGCATGTGCGCTGCACACCCACGCTGTCATGCGCGCTTCAATGGTGGTGCTCGGAGTGATGGCGGCGTCGTGTTCCCACATCAAGGCGGAGAACCAGACCGTCGACGAGCACCGCAACGAGGCGGCCATTCATCTCGAGAAGGCGCGCGAAGAGAAGGCGCAATCCGATCCCGCCCAGGTGATGCGCCCCGCTCCGCGCGGTCCGGGCAACGCCATGTTTGGCCAGGTCGACGTGCCCTTCGAGGCCTACCAGCCCAGCGACGAGCACATGATGGCGGCCGATCGTGAGCTGGCCGAGGCCAATTCGCACCTGGCCGCGGCGAAGTCCCTGGAGAAGTTCGAAGACAAGGCCTGCGAAGGCGTCTCTGCCGGCGAGCGCGCCTCGTGCCCGCTGTTCGCCTCTGCCGTGCGCCGGGTCGAATGGATGGAGGACGGCTTCAAGCTCACCTTCAAGCAGAGCGGAGAAGCGGCGAAGACCTTCCCCCGGCTGCGCTGTCATCTGGCGTACGCGGTCGCCAGCGGCTTCGATCGGCCCTCGTGCCCGCTCTTCCTCGAGGGCACCACGCTGCGCCAGGATGGGGCCGACGGCATCGTCTTCGGGAGTGACTCCGTCGAGGTCGCCATTGCACTGCGCGCCCAGGCCCGGCGGATCTTCCCGGCGTCGAAGACCGCGTTGCGCTGAGCCCGGATCGCTGCATCGGAATGATGGGAGCCATCCCATCAGCGCGACGGTGGTCACGCGCTCGAGGCCACCAAAGACACGCACTTGGCGGCGGCCCGGATGCTGCTCCTGCGGCCATCCCACCCAAGGAGCTCTCCATGAAGACCTCGAAGAAGAACGCCATCCCCTCCCCTGTCAGCTGGGCCCTCGGCGCGTTGGCCTTCGTCGGCATGGGCGTCACGGTCGGGCTCAAGGCGGTGCGCCGCCTGCGCGAGGCGGCCTTCGCGCGCCTGCGGCCCCGCCTGAGCAAGCATGACAGCGAGGCCATCACGCGCATGGAAGGCGAAGGTGGGCCGATCATCGGTCCCCCGCAGGCCCACCCCGACGCTGGGGGCACCGCGCCCTAGCTGCGTCACCCGCCCTCTCGGAGTAGAGGGGCGCGGTGGTTTCGCCCGCCGACGTCGAAGCAAAGCTGCAGTCGATGTTCATCGACGCCGCAGGCACGTCCTTGCGACGCGAAGATCTGAAGAAGGCGGTGGAGGTGGCAGCGCTCCTCGACGAGCTGGCGCGCCTCGGTCGAACCGGCACGCTGGTCGACGTCGCCGCGGGCAAGAGCTACCTCGGGCTGCTCGCCGTCGAGTTGCTGGGCTTCGAGCACCTGGTGGTCATCGAGCGTGACGAGCGTCGCCTCGAGGACGTGCGCCGCGCGATGGGCAAGCTCACCCGCCCCGCGAAGGTGGACCTCCGGCTCGGCGAGGTGAGCGACGCGTCCCTGTGGCCCGAGCGGCCGGGCGTGGTGATGGCGCTCCACGCGTGCGGGGCGGCGTCCGACGCGGTGATCGACGCGGCGCTCGCCCGCGAGGCGAAGTGGCTCTTGCTGGTGCCCTGCTGCTACGGGCCGGCCATCCCTTCCTGGGCGAACGCACAGGCGCAGGCCGAGCGTCTGGGCATCCCCCACCACGCGGAGGCGCAGAAGCGCTTCCTCCACGCCCTCGTCGACGCCGAGCGCATCTCGAGGCTCGAGGCCGCGGGCTGGGAGACGACCGCCGTGCCCTTCGTCGCGCCCACCGTCACCCCGCACAACCTGCTCTTGCGCGCCCGGCGCCTGAAGGAGCCCGCGCGCATGGCCGAGGCCGCCCAGCGGCGCAGGAGGCTGCTCACCGCATGAAGCCCCTCCCTGGAATCGACGGCATCGACGTGCCCGGGTTCTCGTACCTGCCGGGCTTCATCACCCCCGGGGAAGGCGAGGCGCTGCTGCGCTACTTCGGCTCGCTCAAGCCGCTGTGGGAGTCACGCCACGTCGGCGAGAAGTCGCTGCGCCAGGGCCAGGGCACGCGGCGCCTCACGCGGCCGGTCTACTGGCTGGGCGCCTGGCAGTTCGCCTGCCTCGGCTACTACTCGCTGCCCCACCACCAGCACGAGAAGTGCGTGCGCGCCGAGCCGCTGCCCGAGCTGATGACGAACATCGTGCGACGGCTCGCCCCCAAGCTCGCGGAGCACCAGACCGCGACCGAGCAGGGGCAGACGCCCAACACCTGCCTCATCAACTATTACGGCAGCGAGCTGACCCGCGATTCCACCGGCCGGGTTCAGCCGCGCGACTACGCGCGCCTGCGCATGCACCGCGACGCAGAGCCGGGGCCGGTGGTGATGTTCTCCCTCGGCCGCCCTGCCCTGTTCGAGTTCGTCGACGGCGCCACGCCCGAGCAGGCAGCGCACGCGCTGTGGCTGCAGGATCGCTCCGTGGTGATCTTCAGCGGAGCGCACTTCAAGGATCACCTCTACCACCGGGTGACGCGGGTGCTGCACGGCGACACCTCGATGATGCCCAGCGTGCTCGAGGGGTTCCGGCTGATGCGGGTGAGCGTGTCGTTCCGCACGGTGCCCGAGGCGCACATCAAGCCGCTGCGCGAGTTCAGCCAGGAAGCCCAGGCGAAGGTGCGGGGGTACGTGGAGCAGCTCGCCTCGTCATCCGAACATTTCCGCGCGGAACTCGAGTGACGGCCTTTCCGGGTTGACAGGG
>VFKJ01000113.1 GCA_009885595.1 Myxococcales bacterium
GCCTTGTAGTGGGCGTACGAGAAGATCTGGTACGGCACGTCTTCCTTCAGCGTGGTGGCGTTCGCGCCGCCCCACTGCGAGGTGCCGCCGTCGGCGCCGGGCAGCCATTCCTTCAAGACGGGCGCGGCGTAGAACTCGGTCTCGAGCTTGGTGGAGTCGGGGATGCAGGCGAGCTTGCCGTCGCGGCGCTGCTTGCCGCGGCACACCTCGGGCACGCAGGCCTTCTCGACGTACGGCTTGTCGGGGACCTGGCAGCTCAAGTTGACCTTCGCCCGGCGCGGGACGTCGTCGTCCTGCTCTCCCAGGCCGCTGTACTCGTACTCGCGCGGGTCTTCCCCGCAGCGCCACTTCACCGTCAGGGGCTGGGTCTTCCACTTGTAGAAGCCGCAGGCGCCGTTGTTGCCCGCGGGGCACATCTGCTTCAACGAGTCGAGCGTCAGCACGTCGAGCCTCGTCCCGGTCCAGTCGACGCATCTCTGCCGGTCCTCCGGGTAGATGCTGCTGCTGTTGTCGCACGACAGCGAGGTCACCCTCACGTCGGGCGTGCACGTGAGCACCATCGACGAGCCCGTCGCCACCTTCCGCTCGTTGGAGTTGCCGCAGCGATACTCGACCTGGGTGGCCATGTCGCCGCGTACGGAGCAGACCCCGCGGCCGAAGCAGTGGCTCGTCACCGCGATGATGGCGTTCCCGCCGGTGGAGGTGGTGGCGGCGACCGGGCGGATGCCGCCGTAGAGCGTGGTGGAGGGCGCCGTGCACTCGAGGGCGCGGTCGAACGCCGAGAAGGGCGCGAGCTTCCGGCCCGTGCTGGTGTTGTTCGGGGTCTGGAAGAACTGGCGGCTGGAGCGGACGTCGAGCTCGTTCTGCCCGCAGGTGTACTGGAACGTGGCCGAGTAGACGCCCACGCCGCCGTCGTAGGCGAGGTCGGGCAGCGTGCAGCGCGTCTTGTAGTCGCACGCGGCCCGAGCGCCGCCGAGGTCTGGCGCGGTCCCCGTGGCGCCGACGATCTTGATGGGGCTGCCGCAGTAGAGCTCGAAGTACTTGCCGTAGAGGTCGTAGTGGTAGAGCCGCTTCACCTCGGGCGCCTGGGGCGACGAGCACCAGTAGTTCACGAACATGGTGGGGTAGCTCTTGGGGTACTGCTGGCCCGGCCCCGGGGCGACCCAGGGAACCGTGGCGAGCTTGCAGGACTTCTTGCCGTCACAGCTCTCCTTCACCTTGCGGTTCCACTCCTGAATGTTGGCCCGCCGATCGGCGTCGAGGCCCCGGCACCACGCCTCCGCCTGCGGGCTGTCGGCGGCGCACTCGACGCCGATGATGGTGAGTTTCTCCTCGAACCGCGGCGCCGCCGCTTCTCGCGGGGGGCACCAGAGGTCGAGGCGCTGCCCGCTGGGCACGGTCGCCTCGCGCACCGAGGTGTCGTTGCCACAGTAGTAGCGGACCGCGGTGTCCTTGCGCTGGTTGGGCCAGGGGTCCGCGTTGTTGTTGAGGGCGTAGGGGTCGTCGAGGGCGCAGCGGCGCTTGCCGGTGCAGGCCGACGCCACCGCGCGGGTGATGTTGGCCTGGTTCGCGGCCGACGGCGCGTTCGACCCGTAGATGGCCGAGATGATGGTGAGCGGGTCGCCGCAGGCGAGCGTCACGCTCTGCGCGCTCGCCTCACCGGGGATGACGAGGTTGAAGCGGGGCGACTCCTCGCCGCAGTGGTAGGTGAGGTTGAGCGCGCCGCCGGCGCAGGCGGGCGAGGTCGGCTTCTTCACCACGCGGGTGCACTCGGCCTTGTCGTCGCACTCGAGCGCGAAGTCGTCGCGGTAGTCGCAGGTGCCCAGCGTGGCGTTGTCGACGCGGATCTCGCGCGACACGTCGTTCTCGACGACGGCCGTGTCGTTGCCGCCGGTGCTGAAGTCCCACCCCACCTGGCCGGTCGGGCACTGCACCGACAGGTCCTTCGCGTTGAAGAGCGGCGGTGGTTCCTGCTCGGCCTCGCACGCCGCGAGCGCGGCACACGTCAGGAAGAGAGACAGTCGTCGAATACGCAGACTCATGGGCGCGCTCCGGTCACGGCAAGATGCGGGCGACACCGAGGTCCTCGGTGCCGGTGAGGCGAATGGTGCCGACGGCCACCAGGCGCTGCGCGGCGTCCACCATCAGGTGGTAGGCGAGCGCCGAGTTCGCGAGCGGCTCTTCGAAGAGGCCCGCGTTGCCGAACGTGGTGTCGATGACGCCCGTGGCCGAGATGGCCGCGACGAGCATGAGGGTGTCGCGGTGGCCGCCGACGTACCAGCCGCCGCCGGGCCGCGGCGTGATGGCGTAGCCGACCTCGTTGCCGCCGTTGTCGAGCAGCAGCTTGCCGCCGGTGCCGAAGGTGGGGTCGAGCGCGCCGGTGCTGGTGAACTGCGCCACCACCAGGTCCGAGTTGGTGGCGTTGTTGGCCCGGCCCACCACCAGGAACTTCGTGCCCGAGGTGATGATGCGGTACGGCCACTCGTCGCGGCCGCCGCCGGCGAGGTCGATCGTCATCACCCCGCCCGTGCCGAAGCCCGACACCAGGCTGCCGATGGAGTTGTAGCGCAGCACCACCGTGTCGCCGCCCGAGGCGACGAGCACCAGCACGTCTTGCGTGGAGGTGTCGATGGCGACGGAGGTGGCCGAGTCGTCACCGCCCGAGTTCCACGCCGCCCACCCCGAGGTGCCCCAGCCGTTGTCGAGCAGGCCGGCCGCCGTGATGCGCGCCGAGAGCACGTCGTGCGGGCCCGCGCCGGTCAGCGAGCGCCGCCCCACCGCCACGTAGTTGCCCGCCGCGTCCTGCGCGACGTCCTCGAAGTACTCCCACTGGCCCGAGTCGAAGGTGATGGAGCCCGAGATGCCGAACGTGGTGTCGAGCCCGCCGCCGGGGGTGAAGCGGGCGATGGCGAGGTCTGGCTCGGAGGTGCCGAGCAGCCCGCCCACCAGGACGAAGTTCCCCGAGCCGTCGCGGAAGAGGCCACGGGGGTACTCGATGCCCGTGCCGAGCCCGAGCGTCGCGTGGCCGCCCGCGCCGAACGAGGAGTCGATCGCGCCGGCGGCCGTCACCTTGCTGAGGACCCAGTCGGTGTCCCCACCGCCGGTGGTCACCTGGCCGGCGAGCATCATGGTGCCGTCGGGGTTCATCAGCCCTTCGGTCCAGAAGTCCGAGCCCGTGCCCTGCGGAGAGGCGAGCCAGCCGACGGTGTTGAAGGCGTAGTCGAGGGCGCCCGACGCCACGCAGGAGACCGCGACGTTGGTGACGGTGGCGCTGGCGGTGCCAGTGCCGCTGCCGACCGTGCACAAGGCCCCCATCGGCTGGGTGAGCACCGTCACCTGGTAGGCGGTGGCGGCGGTGGCGAAGGAGAAGGGCCCGTCGAACGGCACCGTCAGGTCGTCGCCGCCGTTGTTCTGCAGCGTCACCTGCTGGCCCACTGGCAGGCCCGTGAGGGTGCCGCCGATGACGTACCCGGTGGTGCAGCTCACCGTGACGTCGGTGACGTCGAGGCTCGCCGTGCCGCTGGCGCTGGTGACGGCGCAGGTGGCGGTGGTGGGCTGGGTCTGCACGGTGACGGCGTAGGCGCCCGCCACGCGCGCTCCGAAGGTGAAGCTGCCGTTGCCCGTCAACACGAGCGCGTCGCCGCCGTTGTTCTGCAGCGTCACCTGCTCCCCGCTGGGCAGGCCGGTCACGGTGCCGGCGACGGCGAAGGTCGGCGTGCAGGTGAGCTGCACGCTCACGCTCGCCGTCGCGGTGCCAGCGCCGTTCGTCACCGCGCAGGTCGCTACCTGCGGCTGCGTGAAGATGGTGACGGCGTAGGCGCCCACCACGCGCGTGGGGAAGGGGAAGCTGCCGTTGCCCGCCACGGTGAGGTCGTCGCCGCCGTTGTTCTGCACCACCAGCGACGCGGCGGTGGGCAGGCCCGACACCGTGACGCCCACGGCGAAGGTCTCGACGCAGGAAAGGCCCGAGCAGGCCGCGGTGCCGGCGCAGTCGGCGTTGCGGGTGCAGGCCTTGCCCAGCGCGCAGGGGGCGCACGAGCCGCCGCAGTCGACGTCGGACTCGTCGGCGCTGCGCACTCCGTCTTCACACGAGGTGGCGACGCAGGTGCTGCTGCCGGTGTTGCAGAAGGTGGTCTGGCAGTCGGCGCCGGTGCCGCAGCCCTGGCCCACGCTGCAGCGGTTGGTGCAGACCGCGCCGCAGTCGACGTCGGACTCCAGGCCAGAGCGCACGCCGTCTTCGCAGGCGTTGGTGACGGTCATCGTCATGCCGTTGTTCGTCACCTCGCCCGTGAGCGGGTCGCCCGCCATGAAGCCCGTGGTGTCGGCGGTGACGCCGCCGTCGCCCTCGGACACGAAGGTGAGCTGCCCCGTCGTCTCCTGGCCCATCATGTCGGTGGTGGTGACGACCATCGTCACCTGGCTGCCCGCCGAGTCGCCGGCGCCGATGCTGACGCCGCCGGTCGCGGGATCGACGGTGGCCGACACCTCGCTCGAGCCGCCGCTGACGACGGCGGCCACCGAGAGCGCGCGGCCGTCGGCCAGCGTCACCTCGGTCTTGAGCGAGAGGCTGGTGCGGCTCTGGTTCGCGTACGCCACCGCGGTGCCGCCGCCTTCGACCTGGAGCTGGTCGGTGCCCGTGACGGTGAGATCCTCGGCGCTGACGGTGAAGCCGGTGCCGGCGACGTGGAGC
>VFKJ01000916.1 GCA_009885595.1 Myxococcales bacterium
CGATGTCGGCAAACTCGCCAAGTGGGTGGAGCTCGAGCCTCAGCTCCTGGCGCTCGCGGATTTGGCCGAAGCAGAAGACGCGGACGACAAACCGGCTCGAGACAATTTCGAGAGACGTCTCGACGCCGTGCTCAAGTCAAGCTCCCTCATGGCAACTGAGGCGGCGAAGAGCAGGTTCGTGGGCAAAGTGTTTGCGCCCGAAAAAGGTAGGCGGGGAAAGACCAAGGGAGTCCAGCGAGTGCGGCAGTTCCTAGGACCGGCCTTGGGGGTAAGCGAGAGCAAGCTGCGAGCGTTCGCAACCGCGCCAGTCGGAACCTTGACGCAAGCGCTGTTTGGCCCCGGCGCCTACGGGGCGCGCTCCGACGTCGAGGCCTGCATTTTTGCGCTCTGGTGCTTGGGCGTAAGGTCAACCGAGGTGCTAGACCGCGTGCGACAGATTCTGAGGTCCGAGGTCAAAGTCGACTTCCAGATCGAAACTGCGACGCCGGCGTCGCCGGGGCCGGGGTGGGCGCGGAAGGTCAGCCGGACGTACGTCCAGACCAAGTCCCGCTCTCATCGAGGCGGGAAGTAAGATACAGACTCAGGCGGCTCGAAGGGTAATGCGGACTTGGAAGGCCAGAAGGCCGTCTGTTTGGTCGGGCATCCTGCCCCCGCAACTCAGTCACGATGCCCGCTCAACCGAAGGGTTTGGCGGGCATCGTCCTTGCGGGCGTCAAGGGGGCCCATCGGTCACCACACTGATGCCCTTCGACCCGAACAACCCACCGAACATACTGCCCTTACGTCGATCCCAATCCCGACCTCGTTCGACAGCTCAAGGAAGTGCGTGTGCGCGGGGTCGCTCCTGCCGTGACGTGCTTGACCTTCCGTCGCTATGCATGATGGCATGACAGCATGAATGCGGAGCAAGGCGTGAATACGGAGACGGACATCAAGCGGGTTGGGAAGAGCGGCCAGATCTCCCTCGGCAAGCAGCTCGCCGGGCAGTACTTCCGCGAGCAGCGTCAGGAGGACGGCTCCATCGTTCTGGTTCCGGTGGTCGTGATTTCCAAGTCGCACTGGAGCGTTCGAGACGAAGGCAAGATTCGCAAGGCCATCGCTTGGGCGGCGAAGCACCCTGCGAAAGAGTCCGACGTCGACGAGCTCGCGGTAAAGGCCGAAAAGAAGTCGGGCTCAGGGACGAGACGTGGCCGCTAAGGTTGTTCTCGACCTGAACAACCCCGTCTTCCTCGACGAGTTCTTCTCGCTCGACAAGGGCGAGCTCGTTCGGGTGGTGAAGGCCCTCAAGAAGATTCGGTCCATGGACTGGGACACCTTCACCAAGCACCGAGGTTCGCGGTGGGAAGAGATCGGACACGTCGAAGCGCCGAACGGGAAACCGGCACACTCCTTCCGCCTCAGCCAGAAGTATCGGGCGCTGGCGTATCGAGACGGTGATTTCCTTCGCGTGCTTTCTCTTCATCTCGACCACGACTCTGCCTACGAAGGGTGACCGAACCGCGTCAGGTTGTGCTGCGACGCCCCGAAGGGGAAGGCGGTCCTTGAGTCGTTCGTCGATGGCCCCTCCCAGTACGAATGCCGAAGGAGGTTCTCAGCTTCTCCCCGCGCCTGGGCGCGCTTCAGCTCGCACTGGAAGACGCTCCTTCCTTCGGCGCCAGAGCGCGTCCCGCGAGGCCGTCGAGCTGCTTGGCGAGCCGTACCCCCTCCCCGCGACCTGCGCCGGACTCCAGCCACCGCGCCGGATCGCTCAGGCGGCTGCGATCACCGCCAACCTCCAGCAGGTAGGGTCGCCGCCAACATGCCTGGAAGTCGGGGCGGCAAGCTTGGAACGCCAGGTAGGGTTGACGAGGTAAGGAATGTTCCTTACTCTTTGTCGAAGGAGATCCCAATGGCCATTCTCGAAGAAGTCAGCACGATCACCGCCAAGGGTCAGACCACCGTGCCCAAGGCCGTTCGAAAGGTTCTGGGCGTCGACGTCGGTGACCAGATTGCTTTCCGGGTGGAGGGCCAGCACGTGACCGTTGTCCCCGTCGGTGCGCCTCACGAGGACCCCGTGGTGGGCAAGTTCCTGGACTTCATCTCGAAGGACATCGAGCAGCACCCTGACGCAGTGAAGCCGCTGTCCAAGGAGTTTGCTGCCCGCATGGCATCGCTGGTGAAGGGGAAGAAGGTCGACCTCGACGCACCCATCGACGGCGATGTGGACCTCTGAGCGATGCAGGTCAACGGCTGGGAGCTCTTCGCTCACCCACTTCTGCTCGACCAACTCGACAAGCTGATTGCTGCCGTCGAGAAGGAAAAGAGCAGGAAGCCGAAGACCTATCAGGCGAGCGCCAACTTCAAGGTGCTCGCCGCCGTCCACGAGCTGATGTTCGTCACCGTTCCTGCTGACCCGACTCGATCGGACTTTCGACAGGGCGACACACTCGGAGCCGACCGAAAGCACTGGTTCAGGGCCAAGTTCGGCGGGAAGAGGTTTCGGCTCTTCTTTCGCTATGACACCAAGTCGAAGGTCGTCATCTACGCGTGGGTGAACGACTCCGACACGCTGGGGGAGTAGCACACCAAGATGCTCACCTTCGCGGGTTGTGAAGTCGGGTGCGGCGACGCAGCACGGGTAGACTCAAGGTGTGCACGGCTATGTGGCGACCACGGATTTCTCCTGGTTCACCTTTCTCAGCGAGAGGCAGCCGCTCGACGAGGTCAACTTCTGGCAGCCGTCCGCGCATGGGTTCAACCTCCCGACGGGTACGCCCTTCTTCTTCAAGCTGAAGAAGCCGCACTACGCGATCGGCGGCTTCGGGATCTTCGCCCGCTACGCAGCTGCGACGCCAAGGCTGGCGTGGGAGGCGTTTGGTGAAAAGAACGGCGCGGCCACCTTCGAGGAGATGAATGCTCGAGTGACGGGCTACGCGGCCGCACCGGGAAGGAGCGGCCACCGCGTTGGCTGCATCATGGTCGCGCAGCCGGTCTTCTTCCGCGACGAGGACTGGATTGAGCAGCCCACCGACTGGAAGAAGAACGTGGTGTCTGGCGCGGGCTACGATCTGTCGCAGGGAGAGGGACTTCGCATCTGGGAGGCCTGTCTTGCGCGGGCAGGCGGCGCGCTCCGAGGTGAACTCGTCGCGGCTGATGGCCCGGGTGTGGTGCTGGCGCCGTCGTCAGCTGACGGCCCTCGGTTCGGCGCTCCGCAGTTGGTGCGGCCTCGGTTGGGGCAGGCGACCTTCCGAGTGGCGGTCACCGCGGCATACGGCGGCGCGTGCGCGGTCAGTGGAGAGCACTCCTTACCCGTGCTCGAGGCCGCGCACATTCGGCCGTACACGAAGGAGGGAAGTCACGAGGTCTCAAACGGCCTCTTGCTTCGTGCCGACATTCACCGCCTCTTCGACCGCGGCTACGTCACCGTCACGCCGGACCTCCGCTTCGTCGTCAGCGCGCGCCTCGAGAAGGAGTTCCAGAACGGGAAGGCCTATTACAAACGAGATGGGCAGGTGGTGACGCTCCCTGCGACCCGGACCGACCGACCGGACCTCGAGCTGCTGCGTTGGCACAACGAGAACGTCTTCGAGAAGGACGCGGCTTAGGCGTGCACGTCGAAACCGTCAGCACCGCGGATCAGTCGCTCCTGGGCGCGGTGCGCGCCACCCTCGCGTCTGCGAAGAACGCGCTCTTGTGTGTTGCCTTTGTTCACTCGCGCGGCGTTCACCTCGTCGAGAAGGAACTCAAGGCCCTCGCTGGCGGGACTCGCCTCCTCGTCACGACGACCTTTGACCAGACCAACGGCTCGGCGCTCGCCGTCGCGGCTCAGCATGGCGCAGTGGTCCGCACGCTCAATCCGGGCTCTGGAAGCAGCTATCACCCGAAGGTCTACCTCGCGCGGAGCGGGAACAAGGTCCAGGCGGTGGTCGGCTCTGCAAACCTCACGGGCGGCCTCGCGACCAACCTCGAGGTGGGTGTGCTGATGCGAGGCACGATGGACGATCGGCCCCTCGCAACGCTCCACGACTGGGCTGAATCGATGTGGAATGACCGGCGCGGCGAGCACTGGCTTCCACTGGTGGCCGCAGAAGGCGGAGGGGATGACGAGCTCGCACCGTGGCTGCTCGACGCGCTGTCGCGTGAGGCCGCGAGGGAGCCGGTGTTCCGCACTCTCGGCAGCGGGGCGGAGAACGAGGTGACCGAGGTCACTCGGTCGGAAGTGCTGGTGTCGACTGAGCGCGCCCGCCGAAAGACAGGGCAAGCTGCGCCGATCCCCGCGTGGATGTTCAACATCGCCTGGGACTACCTCAACGCGAAGGGCGAGCTCACCAACCAGGTGCTCTTGAATCACCTGCGCGTTCATCGCTCGAGCGCGGTCTGCGCGATCCTCGCGCGACTGCCCGGCGTAGAGCCCGTGCCCGGCCGCGTCGCCGTCCGGCTCAAGAGCCGCTGACCTACGCCGCTCGGAGAGCCAGCTCGATCGCCGGACGATCGAGTTCCACGAACTCACTGCACTGCAGCCACAGCATGGCCCCCTGTGGGAGGCGAAGGTACGTGGCCGCTGCGATGCCCTGACTTCGAGCCCTGGCGGTCTCGAACGTCGTCCTCTGAGCGATCAGCGACAGGTCCGCCGCATGAGTCGATACGTGCGACGCCCAGTGCTCGACGTGGGCGGCTGAGGCGAGAAAGTCCCTCTTGTCATTGTTGCAGCGAGGGTGC
>VFKJ01000759.1 GCA_009885595.1 Myxococcales bacterium
CTCGCGGTGCTGCGGCATCTCGATGGCGAGCTCGGGTAGAACTTCGGCAAGCCCTCTCCCCGACCCTCTCCCCCGCGGGGGAGAGGGAGATGATGGACAGGTAGGCCGGTGTAGGTTTTCTTGATCCCGCACCACTCTCGGCATCTCATCTCCCCCGTGAGCAGCGACCCGAAGAAGCCTGGTTTCGACGCCCCCCCGCCGGGCACGCCCGATCTGCTCCAGCAAGACCTCTCGCTCGATCGCCGCCGCCGGGTGCCGAGCTTCGAAGAGCTGCAGGCTCGCCCCGCGCCGCCCGACGTGCCCACCGACCCGATGCGGCCTGCGATGCAGCGGCCCATCCCCAGCGCCACCGTGCCCGCGCGGCCCAGCAACCTCGACGAAGCCACCACGCAGCAGCGCCCCGTGCCCCCGGGACTTCAGCAGCGCCAGCCGGTGGTTCCCATTCGTACCCCCACGCCGCCCACCCAGCCGATGCGCGCCCAGGGGTCCGCTCCGCCGCCGCGGCCTCCTGCGCCGCCTCTCCCGCGCCCCGCGGCCGCACCTGTTCCTCCGCAAGCCCAGGCGCCGCGCGCACCCATGCCGCAGCCGCCTCCCCCAGCGGCTCAGCCGCAACGCACGATGACGCCGGGACCCGCGCCGATGGCCCGACCCGCCCAGCAGCCGCAGCGCACGCCGGCCCCCATCCCTCAGGTGACGCCGAGCGTGCCGTCGCACGGTGGACTGCGGCCCGATGGGCAGCCCGCGCTGCGCGTCTCACAACAGGGCCTGAAGCCCGCGCCTGCGCCGCCGCCCCCGCGCGTGGTGCACGACGAGCCAGAGCCCCGCACCCTGCAGGCGGCTTCCCCCCTCCCACGCAGCTTCACCCCGCCGCCCGCCCCGCCGCGAAAGCCCAACGCGCTGCCCGCTGAGCTGCTCGTCACCCAGCCCGGCCTCCCCGGTCCCTTCGCGGCACGCGAGCTGCCGCACCACCAGGCCGTCCCTTTGCGGCCCCCTTCTCTGCCTGAGCTGCCGCGCGCGCACGCGCCCGCCTCGGACCTCCACGCGCCGCAGTTCGAACAGGCGCACTTCGAAGAGAGCACGGTGAGCAGCGACACCGTCATCGCCGAGCCCGCCGCGCTGTGGCGCCGCCTGGGCGCGTGGCTGACCGATCTGATCTTCGTGGGCGTGCTGGTATTGGGCTTGCTGATGGTGGCGATGACTCTCATCGCCCCGAAGAACCTCACCCCGCTGCAGCAGCTGATGGCCATCGCCCTCCCCGCGGCCGGGCTCGCGGGCGTGCTGGCCTTCGTCTACACCACCCTGTTTGCCTTCCTCTGGGCGGGGCGCACGCCCGGACGGCGGCTGATGGGCATTCGCCTGGTGGACGTCACCGGCCACGCGCCAGGGGTGGCCCGCTCGCTGCTGCGCGCCGCGCTCTGCCTGGTGTCCTTCGCCCTGTGCCTGTCCGGCTTCTGGCTGGCGTTGTTTGACCGCCATGGACAGACGCTCCATGACAAGCTGACGCGGACGTTCGTGGTGAAGCTCCAGGACGCCTGACGAATGCCTCAGCGCCTCGCACAACACCTGATTGCCCGGGGGCTGCTCCCCGCGCGCGTCGTCGACGAGGCGCTGCGCCGGCTTGCGCGCGAGGGCGGCACGCTCGACACCGTGCTGCTCGAGATGGGCGCGGTGTCGGAAGCGGGAATCTTGCAGGCGGTCTCCGACGTGAGCGGGGTGCGCCTGGTCAACCTCGCCGACTTCGAGCCCAACGCCGAGGCCGGACCGCTGATGCCCTTCAAGATGGCGCGCCAGCTCAACGTGGTGCCGCTGTCGGTCGACGGCATGTCGTTGCACCTCGCCTGCACCTACCCGCTGCAGCAGCCCCAGCTCAAGGACGTGGGCTTCCTGCTGGGCCGCAAGCTCGAGCTGTGGGTCGCCCTCGAGTGCCGGGTGCGCGATTGGCAGCAGGTGCTCTACGGGCAAAAAGCCGAGCCGCGGTTTCAGCGGCTGCTCTCGCAGCTCGACCCCAGCCGCCCGCGCGCCCCCGAGGAGTCGCTCAGCGAAGGCGACACCGAGTCGCTCAGCTCCGACGTGCTGGAGCGCCTGGCCAAGGGCATCGTCGAAGAGCCGGTGCTGCTGGACAGGCCCAAGAAGAAAGAGGGGCGGCGGCCGAAGATCGAGATCCTCGACGACTCGGCGCCGGTCGCCTCGCCTGCGGTGGCGCTGGGTGACGAGGACGATCCGAAGACCTCGGTGCTCGACCCCACCGCCTACTCGCGCTTTGCCCGCGCCGAGAACGGTTCGGAAATCGAGTTCAGCGCCGACGGCGTGCCGCTCGAAGAGCATCACTCCACCCGGGTGATGGACATCAGCGGCTACAAGAACTTCGCCAAGGAGATCTCCAACACGCCCAGCGGCGAGTTCGCGCCGCCCGCGCCGTCCGCGCCGCCCCCGCCTCCGCCGCGCATCTCCTTCCCCGGGGGCGTGCTGCCGCCGCGAAAGACCGACTCGGCACCCTTGAAGAAGGCCGAGCAGCCGGTGGCCTTCGTGCAGCCGGCGTCGGCCCCGCGGCCCAGCAGCGAGAAGGTGCGTCCGGCGGAGCGCAAGGCCGTCGCCGCGCCCCCCAGGCCGGCGCGCCCGCCCCCTGAGGCGCCGCCCCCGCCGCGCCGCGCCTCACCCGTCGACGAGATGGACTTCTCGGACGTGAACGAGGTCATCTCGTCGCCCGGGGAGCGCCCGGTGGTGCCGCCAGAGCCGGCCACCCCGCCCGACTTCACCTTGCAGCCCTCGCCCGCGCGGGCGCCCACCCCGGTGCGCCCGCCGCCGCCCCCGCCCGAGCCTCCCCCCGCGCCCGAGCC
>VFKJ01001245.1 GCA_009885595.1 Myxococcales bacterium
GCGCAGGCCTACCCTCCGATGCTCGTGCGCAGCGCTTACAACGACACGCAGGTGCTCTTTCACGAGCCCGCCAAGTGGGTGCAGCGGTTGCGCGCGCTCAAGACCGACAACCATCCGGTGTTGTTGTGGATGTCGATGGAGCCCGCGGGTCACGGCGGACGCACCGCGCTGGGCGACGTGGCGAAGGACGACGCCCGGATCCTCGCCTGGATGCTGGCCCAATGGGGCATCTCGAAGTGACGGGCTGCCCGGGCCGCTATATGGGTGAGCCATGGTTGAAGTGACCGACGCCCAACTCCTCGAGCAGGTGAAGAAGGGTGACCCGAAGGCGATGGACCAATTGCTCTCGCGTCACGAGCAGAAGATCTACCGGTTCGGGTTGCGCATGTGCGGCAACGAAGACGACGCCCGCGACGTGCTGCAGGAGACGTTGCTGGCGGCCTTCAAGAACCTCGGCACCTTCCGGGGCGACTCGCAGCTGTCCACCTGGCTGTACCAGGTCGCTCGCAGCTTCTGCATCAAGCACCGCCGCCGCCGCGAAGGTGAGCCCGCGCACCTGGAGTCGATGGAGGGCAGCGAGGTGAAGGCGATCCCCACCGACTCCAGCTCGCTGGAGACCAAGGCGCACGCGCGCGAGGTCGGCTACGTGATCCAGGCGGCGATGAACACCCTGCAGCTCGATCACCGCGAGGCCCTGGTGCTGCGCGACGTCGAGGGGCTCTCCGCCGAGGAAGCCGCCGAGGTGGTGGGCATCGAGGTGGGCGCGCTCAAGAGCCGGCTCCACCGCGCGCGGGTGCAGCTCAAGCAGAGCCTCGCCGCGGTGCTGGACGATCAGGACACCGAGCTGGGCTGTCCCGAGCTGCAGAGCGACCTGTCGGCCTACGCGGCGTCGGAGATCGACCAGGCCGCCTGCGCGCGCATCGAGGCCCACCTGGAGAAGTGCCCTCACTGCACCGCGGCCTGCGATTCACTCAAGCGCACGGTGTCGATGTGCCGCGCCATTCCCGGGGGCGAAGTGCCCGCCCCGGTGCGCGCGGCGGTGCGGCAGGCGCTGCGGCTTTCCGCGCCGCCGTGAACCTCCCTGGCGGGTGTTCGGCTCCAAGCTCCTCCCGCCATGCCCTTCTTTTCCCGACGTGCGGAGGAGCACGAGTGGTTCTTCGTGAAGAAGGGCTGCGGCGCTCCTTCTCACCTCTCCCTGCGAAGAGCGGGGAGAGGTCGGCGCGAAGCGACGGGTGAGGGGCTTCTCCGTGCTCACGATCGTGAGCGCAGCACCGTCATCCACTGGCGCGCCTCTTCCCGGGTGAGCCCGCCTCGCATCAGAGAGCTCATCAATCCGTCGACGTCCTCAGGGTTCGAGGTCTCGGTACGAAGCACGCGCGCGGCCACGAGGCTGGACACCAGCGTGGTCTTCAATTCCCGCAGCGCGCTGTCGTCGGCGAGGGCTGGGCCCGAGGTGGGCTCCGCGTGGCGCACCGAGGCGAGTTCGTGCGCGTACACCACGACCGCCTGAGAGAGGTTGAGCGAAGGTTGTTCCTCGTTCGAGGGAATGAACGAGACGGCGTGGCACTGCTCCACGTCTTCGTTCTGCAGCCCGTTGCACTCGGCGCCGAACACCAGCGCCCAGGTGGTGTCGCGGCGGTGCGTGGTCTCCAGCGCGAGCTCTCGAGGCGTCAGGCGCAGCCGGCCCTCGAGCACGCGCATGGTGGTGCCCACCACCCAGCTGCAATCGGAGATCGCCTGCGCCAGGGTGTCGACGCGCCGCACCTGCTCGACGGCCGCGGTGAAGTCGTCAGGGGGCCGGTGGTGGCGCAGCACGGCCTGCATCCCCTCGAGGTGCATTGCCGACGAGACCACCACCCAATCGCTGATGCCGAACGCCTTCATGGCGCGGGCGATCGACGCCAGGTTGTCCGCGTTACGCGGGCGGACGAGCACGAGGCGGGGCGGCGTCAGCATCGACGGCGGTATGGGCCAGGCGGCGGTGCTCTGTCCACGAACTCCTCACCCGGCGGTCGGGGGATCAGCGGTCGGCAGCAACTCCTGGTCGATGAGTTCACGGTGGTAGTGGCCGGCGCGATACCCGACCACGCGCTCCACCTCGCGGCCCTTCGAGAAGTACACGACGGTCGGTGTGCCCGAGACGCGCAGCCGGGCGGCGATCTTCGGGGCCAGCGCCACGTCGAACTCGGCCACCTTGAGCCGGCC
>VFKJ01000499.1 GCA_009885595.1 Myxococcales bacterium
ACAGCTCCTTCGCCACGGCCGCCACCGCCGCCACGTCGTCCACGTCGCTGCGCGCGAAGATCTCCACGCCCTCGAGCGCGAAGAGCTTCTTCACCGTCGTCTCGTTCATGTCGTCCTCCCGATGCGGCGCCGTCCACGCGCCCAGGCCCCGGCCCACGAAGCGGGCGCAGGCCTTCAAGATGAAGTCGTCCGAGGTGCACAGCCCCTCGAGGTGCTGCGACAGTCTCGCCGCGGCGCCAAACGGGAGCGAGCGGTGGTGCGCGTCGACGTGATGGGCGACCAGCTCCCGCTCTTCCGGGCTCACCACGTTGTCCACCAGTTCCATCGCCCAGGCGCGCCGACGGGTGTCCGAGCCCAGCAGCAGGGTGTGCGCCCTGCGCAGCCCGCGGGCGTCGCGCCGCAGGCCCAGCAGCCAGAAGCTCAGCTCCATCGCCTGGTCGAGGCGATCCGCGAGCACGCGCGTCAGCAGCGACTCCTCACCCAGCGCGGCGCGGCAGTCGCGATACGGCTCCACCAGCGCCAATGAGCCATCACGGCGACGGCGCAGCGCTTCAAGCTGGCGCTGCTCCGAGATGACGAACTCGGGGTGCTCGTCGTGCAGCTGCGCCAGCGCGATGCCCACCCGGTAGTGGAGCGAGGGATCGTCGTGGGCGTTCGAGAAGAGCAAGGCGTCGAGCGCCGACTGGGTGCCGATCAACCGCAGCACGCGCGGCAACTGCAGGCGCAGCGAGCGGGCGCGGCTTCGATCGTCGAGCGCGGCGGCGAGCAGCGGCACCACCGCGTCTCCCAGCGAGGCCAGCGAGGCGCGCGCCACCCGGCGATCGTCGCGCCAGGAGAGGTAGCGCAGCAGCCGGGGCGCCAGCTCGACGTACTTCCCTTCGCCCGTCGCCTCGATCGCCACCCGGCGCACCGAGACGTCGGTGTCGTCGAGGTAGGCCACCAGCGCGCGAGAGAGCTGGGGGTCCTCGCCGGCCTGCCCCAGCCGACCCAACAAGCGGGCCATCTCGCGTCGCTCGGCGGGAGGCGCGTCGATGCCGCGCGAGAGCAGCTCAGCCAGCAGCTTGCGGGCCTCGGCAGGCTTCGGCCCCTCGAGGATCAGCAGGCCCCCGATCGCCGCGGTGAGCACCCCGATGTCCGTCTGCGCCAACAGCGGAGGCAGCACCAGCCGCGCGCGCTCAGGGGCCAGCCGCGCCAGCGCCCAGATGGCCCCGTCACGAGGGCGCCTGGAGCCAGCCACGATGATCGCCTCCAGCGGCCTGGCCAGCATGGTGAGCCGCAGCGAGTCGGCGAGCATCACCCCGCGTTCCTGCACCCGCTCCTGCCGATGCGCCAGCAACTGCCGCACGTGCCCCTCGGACACGAGCCCGGTGCGCTCGAGCAGATCCGCCGCGCGCAGGGCGTGCTCGGGTGAGGACGAGTTGATCGCCTCGCCCAGCAGCCGCTCCTCGCCCTCGAAGCCGCCTTCCACCTCGAGGCCGGCGACCCGCGCGTGCACCGCCTCCACGTACCGGGGGCGAATCTTGTACAGCGCCCAGCCCACGCCCGCGCACACCAGCAGCGAGAGCGCGAAGACACCTGGCAGCCCCACGGCGCCGGCCACCGCGAGGATCGAGAGGCCGGCGATCACCATGCCGCCCTTGCGCACCAGGCCGTCGATGGTGCGCCGGGCGCCGTCGCGCAGGTCGTCGGGCAGGGGCGCGTACATCAGCTGAATCGCCACCGGCATCAGCGACCAACTGGACGCGGCCTCGAAGACCTTGAGGGCAAACGCGCTCCACACCGAGGGCACCGCCCAGGCGCCGATGGTGAGCGCGGCCAGCGTCGCCGGCACCACCGCGGCGTACTTGAGGATGCCCAGCCTCCGCAGCAGCAGCTCGGCCAGGAAGAACTGAAAGGCCACGCAGAACACGCCTGTCCACAGCTGGTGCGCCGCGAAGAGCTCGGCCATGTCGGCCTCGACCAGCTGCTGCGCCGCGCGCTCGCGGAAGGCGAAGTCCGTCAGCTGCTGCAACAACGACAGCCCCAGCACCAACACGCCCAGCAGCTGGGTGTAGGGGGCGAGCAGCACCTCCTTCCACCCTGAGCGCGCGAGCGGCGAGCCCTTCGAGGGAGCGACCTGATCGAGCTCGGGCCGGTGAAACCGCCAGGCCACCGCGGCGCCCGCCAGGAAGAACGCGCCCGCCACCAGCAACGCCAACGCCCCCGCGGTGTGCGCGAGCACCTGCGCGAGGAAGCCGCCGGCGATCGCCCCCGACATCCCCACCGCGTTGATCCAGCTGAACGCCTTGCGCGCCTCTCGCGCGTCGAAGGCCTCACCCATCGAGCCCCAGAAGGCGAGGGAGACCTGCGTGGCGAAGGCCTCGGAGAACAGGTACGCGGCCAGCGCCACCAGCGGCGCCTCGAGCCACAGCCCCCCGGCCAAGCCTAAGGACAGCAGGGCTCCTACGATCGCCAGGTAGCCGGGGTTTCGCCGCCGTTTACCTTCGCCGCCCAGCAGCGCGAGCCCACCGGCGATCACCGCGGCGGCCATGTACAGCCAGGGCAACGCGCCCGAGTTGAAGCGGGAGAGCGTCAGCGCGTTGGCGCCGGGCTTGAGCATCGCCACCGCGCCGATGAAGCAGAACTGGAAAGCCGCTGCGGGCCACAGCCGCGAACTCCACGAGCGGGCCATGGGCTCACTCCACCGTGAAGGGGAGCTCTGCCTTGCCGAGCGCCGACGCCAGCTTCAGGTGAATCACCTGCCCAGCGGTCAACGCCCGCGCGGGGAAGCGCACCCGGTAGCCCACCCAGAAGCTCTCCATGTACGAGTAGTACGAGCGCATCTCGGTGTTGGTGCGCCCCAGGCGCTCCACCAGCACCGGCGGCAGCTCTTCGGTGCCCACCACCACCACCATGCGCCACATGCTGTTGGTCTTCTCGAAGTCGTCGAAGCGGTAGTCGTTCGCGTGCACGGCGAAGAAGAACTCGACCGCGTCGGCCACGCGCGCGCGCTCGTCGGTCAGCTTCGTCTCGAGCTCGGCGGGCGGCCAGCTCTTGAACGAGCCCTCGCGGCGCACGCGCGCGTCCACGAAGGCCGGGGACTGCCAGGTCGCCTGGAAGAACACCTTGGTGTCGAGGTTGTCGTAGACGCCCTTGGACGCGGTGAAGCGCTCCAGCACGCGCTGGTAGGCGGCCTCTTCGTCGGCGTCGCGCGCCGCGGGCGGCGGATCACCCGGAATGCGCGGAATGCGCGCGCTGGGGCAGGCCACCAGCGCCAGCAGGCAGAGGGCGCCCAGCCACTTCACGGAAAGTCGCTCCGCGCGAAGAGCGAGACCACCGGCACCCCGGTCGCTTCGATCGCCTCGCGGCCACCTTCCTGGCGGTCGACCAGGGTGAACGCGCCCACGGGCATCAGGCCCTCGGCGCGCGCCCGCTCGATCGCCTTGATGGTGGAGGCCCCGGTGGTGATCACGTCTTCGAGGATGACCACCTTCGCGCCCGCGGGCAGCGAGGTGAGCCCCTCGATCCACTGGCCGGTGCCGTGGCCCTTGGGTTCCTTGCGCACCAGGAAGGCCTGCAGCGGCGCCTGGCCCAGGAAGCTCACCAGCGACACCGCGCTCGCGAGTGGATCTGCGCCCATCGTCAGCCCGCCCACGCCCACCGCCTCGGGGAAGTGCTGGCGCGCGCCTGCGAACATCAGCTTGCCTACCAACCAGTGACCCTCGGCGGTGAGCACGGTCTTCTTGCAGTCGACATAGAAGTCAGACTCGCGGCCGCTCGAGAGCACCACCTTCTTCTTCGCGTACGAGAGCTGCGTGAGCATCGCCAGCAGCCGGCGGCGATCGGCTTCGAGGGTGGCCGCCGAGACATCCAGCGACGGCGCCGTCACTGCTTGCTCTCCAGGAACGCCACCAGGTCCACCGAGTAGCGCAGCTGCTTGAGCAGCTCCTCGCGGCGGGTCTCGTCGAGCTCAGCGAACACGTCGGCCAGCAGCGAGAGATCCTGGTTGGCCTGGCCCAGGCGCACGGTGACGTCGGCGGCGAGCTCATCGGCGTCGACCTCTTCTTCCACCGATTCGGGCGAGAGGTCGTCACCTTGCGAGAGCGCCTTGTCGAGCATCTCGCGCGCGGAAGGCGAGAGCTTGCCGGCCTCTTCCAGGGCGGCGCGCAGGGCGGTGAGCGCCGGGGCGCCCACGCTCCTCGAGTGAATGGCCGACGCCAGCGACATCAACAGCGAGTCGGCGTCGGAGAGATCGGTGTGCAGCCGCGCCAGCACCTTCTCGCGCTGGAGGAAGCGCAGCGCCGCCGCCCGCCGGAAGCCGGTGATCACCTGGAAGCGATCGGGCGGGCGCAGCCGCACGTCGATGGGGAACAGCTGGCCCAGGCGGGCGATGTCGGTGGCGAGGCCCGCGACGTCTTCCAGCTCGGCGGGGTCACGCACCAGGAACTCGGTGTCTTCGTCGAGCCGATCGAGCGGAATGAGCGCGGGCGCGACGAAGTGTTTGTGAACGACCGGCGTCTCTTCGACCTGCGGGAGCGGCGGGGCCGACGGCGGGGGAGGCGGAACCGGCTGCTGCTCCGCCGCCGGGGCGGGAACCCCGGGGGCCTGCTCTTCGCCAGCCGTCGCTGGCGTGTCTGCGTTCACGCTTTCCGACATGGAGTGTCGCCGATGGCAGCGGAACGCTGCGCGAGACAGATGGGAGCAAAGCGGACATCTGGCCGAGGCAGAACGACCCAGATCATGGTGCTCACTTACTTCTTCTTCTTGAGGAGGACCTTCTTCTTGCCGGCCTCGCCCACCAGCACGGGCTGGGGCGGGGGCGGCGGAGGCGGCTTGCCTTCAGAGCGTTCGAACCTGGCGGAGATCACCGGGGCGGCGGGCGGCTGGGGCTTGCCCATCGGCCGGCTCACCAGGGGCGGGCGGGCGGGCGCCACCACGGCGGCCGGACGCACGATCGGGCGGCTGACGCTGGTGGCGCGCTGCGCGGGACGCTCGGAGGCCGGGCGGGGCTCGGCGTTGCCCATGTCGACGCGGCCGCGGAAGCTGGCGCCGTCGACGATGATCACGCGAGGCGCGTTGATGTCGCCCACCATGCGCCCTTCGCGCGTGAGCTCGACCGACTCGGTGGCGGAGATGTTGCCCACCACCACGCCCGAGATGATGGCGTTCTTCACCTGGACGTTGGCCTTCACGATGCCCGAGGGCTCGACGATCAGGGTCCTGGTGAGGCTCAGCTCACCCTCGACGCGGCCGCGAACCGTGAGGTCCTCGTCGCCCGAGAGCTTGCCGTTGATGAGGATCGACGGGCCGATGATCGTCGACTCGCCGGTCGCTGCGAAATCCTTGGTGGCTGCCATGGTGGCTCAGCGCTCCTTGACGTCCATGTCGACGTTGCCCTTGAAGCTGGCACCATCGGCGATCAGGATGCGGGGAGCGCGCACGTCGCCCACCACCCGGCAGTCGGCCTTGAGCTCGACCTTGTCGGTCGCCGCGATGTTGCCGGTCACCTTCCCGGTGATCTCGACGTTCTGCACCTCGATGTCGGCCTCGACCGACGCCGACGCCTCCACGAAGAGGCTCTCCTTCAAGGAGATCTTCCCCTTCACGGTGCCCTGGATCACGAGATCCTCGTCGCCCGAGATCTCGCCGTCGATGGTGATGCTCGAGCCGATGACTGTGTTCGCCATACTGTGTTCCCCTTCCCTTCGGAAAATCGTTGGTTCAGATGTCGTCAGGCAGCTTGACGTCCATCTCGATGGAGCCGTTGAAGACCGCGCCGTCTTCGATCACCACGCGCGTGGCCTTGATGTCGCCATTCACCTTGGCGGACTGGTTGATCGACACCTTGGTGGAAGCGTCGATGTTGCCGCTCGCGGTGCCGTTGATGGTCAGCTCATCAGCCCGAATGTCGGCTTCGACCACGCCGGACGACTCGATGGTGAGGTGGTTCTTGAGCGCGATCTGCCCTTCCACGCGCCCTTCGATGACCAGCCCGCCGCCGCCGGTGAGGCTGCCGCGGATCGTGATGCCCTTGCCGATGATGTTGATCTGATCCGTGTTCGCCATGGGTGCGTGCTTCCTGGAGCTTTCTTGAAAAAACGGTGAGGTCCGCTGCCGGAAAAGCCGGCGAACCGTACGTCAGAGATGTGAGGAAATCCACGAAGAGATGTCGGACCACACGCCCTCGCGGCCGACTTCCATCAAGACTTCGTGGCGATAGTCACCGTATTCCTTGTACGTCTTGTCCTTCGAGGCGACGGTCTCGAAGAAGGCCTTCGCCGCGGGCATCAGCGCGATCGGATCGGCGGTGCCCGCGAGCATCAGCACCGGCAGCGTGATGCGCGAGCCCAGGCCCGCCAGCCGCTTCTGGGCCGCCTGACACTCGAAGAACCAGCGCGGCGTGGTGCTGTGCAGATAGAGCGGATCGTTCCTGGTCTCTTCCTGCCACTTCAGGTCGCGCGAGAGCTGCTCGGGCTTGAGCTCGTTGCCGATCTTCAAGCCGGGGAGAATTCCCCTGATCAACTTCGCCCCCAGCAGCTTGAGCGGCGGCGGCTCGAAGGCCAGCGCGTAGAAGGGAGAGGTGAGCACCACGCCCCTGAGCTCGGGCACCTGGGTGGCGGCGAAGTGGGTGGCCATCAAGGCGCCGTGCGAGTGCGCGACCAGGAAGATCGGCTTGCCCTTGGCCGCGTCCACCAGCCGGGCGAAGAAGACCTTCAGGTCCTCGAGGTAGTCGTCCCAGGCGTTGACGTCGCCGCGCGCGCCGTCGGCCTTGCCGTGGCCGCGATAGTCGAAGGTGAGCGTGCCGAAGCCTTCCTTGACGAAGGCCTCGATGGGCTTCTGGTAGCGGCCGCAGTGATCGCCGTAGCCGTGCACCACGCCCAACCACGCCTTGGGCTCGGCGTCGGTGGTCTCCTGTCTCCAGAAGAGGCGTGTCCCGTCTTTCGAAGCAAAAAAGCCTTCGTCACGTCTCGGCATGAAGGGCCTTCTAGCGGCCCTTCTGTTCCGGCGACAGCAACTTCAACTTCCGCTCGAGATCAGTCTTCTGCGTGGGCCGCTCGGCGTCATCGGGGCTGGCCTGCAGCAGCTCGAGCGAGCGCGAATAGCATTCCTGCGCGCGCGCTCTTCGACCGAGCTTCGAGCTGACGTCGCCCAGGTGCTCGAAGAGGGTGGCGTCTTCGGGTCCGGCGCCCACGGCGAGTTCCAGCAACTGCGCGCCTTGATCGGCGTCGCCCTTCTTGAAGAGCACCCAGCCCAGCGAGTCGAGGAAGGCGGGGCTGTCGGGCCTGAGCTCGAGCGCGCGGCGCACCAGGCGCTCGGCCTCTTCGAGATCGCCGCCGTTCTGCGCGAGGGTGTAGCCCATGAAGTTGAGCGCGGTGGCGTTCTTCGGATCGCCGTCGAGAATGAGGCGCACCTTCTCGACGGCGCGCGTCCACTCGCCCTTCTTCTCGTGCACCGAGGCCAGCGCGAAGAGCAGCGCCTCGTCACGGGGCGCGCGCGCCAGGGCCCCGTTGAGCAACGCCACCGCGTCCTGCAGGCGGTTCTGGCGGCCGTAGAACCCGGCGAGCGCTTCCAGCAGCTCGGTGCTGGCGCCCTGCCCCATCGCCCTCACCAGCGTCGCTTCCGCGTCCTTGAGCTGGCCGGCGCGCTCCTGGGTGCGCGAGATCGCCGGGTCCACCCCCACCAGCTCGGCCTTCTCTTCCTTCACCTTGAGCAGCACCTCGAGCGCGGCCTTGTGCTGGCCCAGCTGCGAGAGGCACAGGCCCCGGTGCAGCCGCGCCTCGTAGCTGACGTCTCCCAGCCCCCGGGGCACCGCGTCGAACGCCTCGGCCGCCTTCTGGAAATCGCGCACCCGCTCGCGCACCAGGCCCGCATAGAAGTGCAGCCGCGGCTCCTGCCCCGCACCGCGCGCCTGATCGAGCACCTCGGCGGCGAGCTGCAGCTGGTGCGCGGCGAGGTAGCTGAAGGACACCTTCACGGCGATCTCTGGGTCGCGGCCCTGCGCGAGCACCTGGTCGAAGTAGGCGCGCGCGTCGGCCACCTTCTTGAGCCGCAGCGCCAGGCGCCCGGAGTTGAGCAGCACGTCGCGGTTGTCGGGATCGTGCTCGAGGGCCTGCTCCCACGCCTCGAGCGCCCTGGGCAGTTTCCCGGCGGTCTCGTGGATCCGCCCCAGCGCGCTCCAGGACTCGATGTCGCCGGGATCGCGCTCGACCGCGCGCTGCAGCAGCTTCTCCGCCTTCGCGTCATTGCGCTCGGCCAGCGCCAGCCCCAGGCGACGAAAGCCCACCGGCTCGCCCGGCACCGCGGCGCCCAGCTCTTCCACCACCTTCACCGCGTCGTCGACCCGGCCCTGATCGAGCCAGAGCTGCGTGAGCACCAGGTAGGCGTCGGCATCGGTGGGGCGCAGCTTGATCGCGCGCATCAGGTGCGTGCGCGCGCGGGTGGTCTTCTGGCCCTCGTAGAGCACCCGCCCCATCAGCAGCTGGGCGGGCTGATAGTCGGGGAAGCGCTCGATCACGCGCTTGAGCTGCAGCTCGGCCCGATCGAGCTCGGAGCTGCGCGCGTATTGTTCGGCCAGCTCCGTCATCAGGTAGGCGTTGCTGTCGTCGGACGCGAGCGCCAGTCGCAGCTCGTCGAGCGCCACCTTGTGATCGCCGTCGTGGTGCGCGAGCCGGGCGCGAAGAAAGTGCGCGTAGCTGGCGGCCGAAGGAAACGCAGCCCCCGTCTCGTCGGTGGGCACGCCCATCGCTTCCCGCATCGCCGACAGGTCGACCGTGGGGCGCTTGGGGGCCGCCCCCAGCGCGGAGGCGGAGAGCAGCGCCAGCCAGACCCATCTCAAGCGAGCAGCCTCTCGAGGAGCAGCTCGGCCCCGCCCTCGAGATCGCGCACGTCGCCCAGGCGCGAGCGGTAGGGGACGCGCTCGTCGGCCAGCAGCCCCACCAGGCGGCCGATCAGCGCCTGCGCCACCTCGGGCGCGGTCTCGGGCATCACCACCACGAAGACGCCGTTGCCGAGGTGCCCCACGCAGTCGGGCGACTTGAGCTCCTTGCGGATCACCGCGGCGCACCGGCCCACCGTCTCGGGCGAGGGCGAGAGCGGCTTGAGCACCGCCAACGCGATCGGCCGGCCGTAGCGGGCGCTGCGGCTGATCTCCTGCTCGAGCAGGTTCGCCACGCCGATGTGATCGTAGAGGCCGGTCTCGGCGTCGTTGCCCGGGCCCACCCTCAGCGGCCGGCCCCGGCTGCGCTGCACGGCGGCCTGCACGCGGGCGAGCAGCACGCTGGGCGGCAGGGGCTTGGCCACGAAGTCGGCCGCGCCCAGCTCGGCGGGGCGAATGCGCTCGGGCAGCTCGGGCCGCGAGGAGAGGAGGATCACCGGGATGTGTTCGGTCTCCGGCCGCGACTGCAGCTCGCGCAGCGCATCGAGCCCGTCCCGGTTCGGCATGAACACGTCCATGATGATCACGTCGGGCTGCAATGCGCGCGCCCGCGCCACCGCCTCGTCACCGTCGCGGGCGAGCTCCACCCGGTAATGGCCCGAGAGCCCCATGGTCGCGATGCGGCTGAAGATGGGGTCGTCATCAACGAGGAGCACCAGGGGCTCGCTCTTGTGAGTGGGTGGGGCTTTGTGCTGGCCGGTGGGCATCGGGAGCGTGAACGCGAAGATCGCGCCGCCATCGGCGGGCGCCTCTGCCCAGATTTCGCCGCCGTGGCGCTCGACGAGGTCGCGGCAGATGGACAGGCCCAGGCCGTTCGAGTGCTCGAAGGCGAGCAGCACCTCGTTGGGGTCTTCCACCCGGCCGTCGTCGCGCACCTCGATCAACGCCACGTCGCCGTCGGGCCGCTTGCGCAGGCGGGCCCGCACCACCACTTCCTTCGCGCCCCGGGAGTGCGTCAGCGCGTTGGTGATCAGGTTCTGCAGCACCTGGCGGATCTTCTGGTCGTCGGCGAAGACGTCGAGGCTCAGGGGCGTCTCGGCGCGCAGGAAGAGCCCCTTTTCCCCCGCGAGGATCTGCAGCTCGCGGGTGGCGTCCTGGCAGGCCTCGCTCACGTCGAAGACGCGGGAGAAGAGGGCGATGCGGCCATCGGAGCCGCGCGCCTGGTCGAGCAGGCTCTCCACCAACGAAAGCACCTTCTTGCCCGCGCGGTTGATGGCCTCGGAGCTGGCGCGCTGCGTGGTCGAGAGCATCGAATCGGTGATCAGCAGGTGCGCGTAGCCCAGCAGCACGTTGAGCGGCGCGCGCAGGTCGTGGCTGAGCACCGCCATGATCTCGTTCTTCTTCCGATCGAGCGCGCGCAGCCGGTTGTTGGCCTCGACCAGCTCCTTGTAGCGCTCGACGTAGGCGTCCTGCAGGGCCTCCTGGGAACGCGCGGCGGTGGCGTGAACCTGCTGGCGCTCGATGGCGTTGGCCAGGGCGACGCCCACGGCCTGGAGGAAGTCGAGCTCTTCCTGCGTGAGCGCCTGCTTGCGGCGCACCACCAGCGCGGCGATCTCCCGCACCTCGGCGCTCAGCGGCACCACCCAGCCGCCGTCGGTCTGCACCGGCTGCGCGGTCTCGAGCGCGCGACGGAAGGTGGGGGCCACCGCGAGATCGATGGGCGTGCGCTCGTCTTCGTCGATGAGCGCGGCGCGCGAGGTCACCCCGCCCTGCACCTGCAGCACCGCCACCCGCTCGCAGCCCAGCCCCTCGCTCATGCGCCCCGACACCATGCGCAGCAGGGCTTCGATGGAAGCCCCGGAGACCGAGAGGCGGGTCAGCTCGAGCATCAGCTCGAGGCGCTTGCGCACCAGATCGTCGTGCTCGACGAAGCGGCGCGCCTTGAGGCTGGCCGCCAGCTGGCGCTCCAGGCCCTCGAACGACTCCGCCACGCCGTCGACGTCGAGGCGCTGCAGCGACGCGCGCCAGCCCTCGGTGCCGTCGATGAGCACCGGCACCCGCCGCAGCTCGGGGCGCTTGCGCACCTCGGCGAGCAGCGTGGGGGCCACCCGCGCGGTCGAGGCGAGCACCACGCAGTCGGGCCGCTGCCTGGCGTCACGTCGCTCGAGCGCAGCCGAGCCGATGGCCGTCTCGCAGTCGTAGCCCCGCGCCTCCAGCCTGGAGACGATGGAGTCCGCTCTACTGCCAAGGATGAGCACACGGCCTGCGACGTTCACCACAGATCCACTCTAAGTCAGCGACTCTGCTTTCGCCCACCGCGCCTGCGGGGAGGCTGGTGAAATCTGCGATGGCCCTGACCATGTCGGGTACAGTGCGCGGGGTCGCAAGCCCACATGGTCCCCATGCACCGCACTCTGATCTCCGTCGCCGTCCTGGTCGCCGCCTCCGCCCTCGCGCAAACCGGGGATGAGTGGAGCACTTTCCCCCCAGCGCCGGCGACCACGCCGAAGCCAGCCGACCCGCCTCCGCCGAAGGTCGAGCCGAAGCCCGCTCCCCCGCCGGTGGTGACCCCGAAGGCGACCCCGCCCGCCGCGCCGCCCGCGCCCAAGCCGGTGCCGGTCCCGGTCGATGCCGGCGTGCCCGCGGCGCGCGATGCCGGAGTGGACGACGCCGACACGCGCCTCATCTCGCAGAAGGAGCGCTACCTCGCGGGCACCGAGCCGCACAGCCCCTCGACCTGGGGCAAGGCGTGGAACGCCCCTGAGAACGGGCGGGTCACCGTGGGCCAGGTGGGCATCGGCACCGCCTTCGTGCCCAGCGCGCGCCTCGGCCCTCAGGGCGTGGTGCGCATCTCGATGCTCGGTGAGTACTTCAACCAGATCGACTTCCCCGTTCGCTCTGCCCAGAACATCCGCTCGGCGGTGACGTTCGCGGCGAGCTTCCAGCCCTTCGAGTGGGGCGAGATCTTCGTCTCCTACGGCGCCGCGGCGAACAGCAACAACCGCACCTCGCCCAACCTCATCCAGGCGCTGGGCGATCTGGCCTTCGGCCTCAAGGCGTCCCGCCACTGGGGCAAGGGTTTCCACGCGGGCGTCGATCTTCGCCTGCTCACCTTCTCGGGCGTGGGCAACCAGGGCGTCGATCGCTTCGCGGTCGGCTTCAAGCCCACCCTGCTGGCGACCTACGACTTCCGCCAGCTCTCCGCCTCGGCCCCCTTCATCTTCACCGCGAACCTGGGCTTCACCCTGGACACCACGGCGAACCTGGTGACCAACCAGCGCCTCAACGCGTCGGAAGAGTTCGCGCTCAACGTCAACCGCTACAACCGGTTCAACTTCAACCTCTCGCTCGAGCTGCCCTTCCCCATCGTCACCCCGTTCTTCGAGTACACGCTGGCCTCTCCGCTGGGCGTGCCCAACAACGAGCTGACCGGGCCCGATGGCCGCTTCATCAACGCCTCGTCGGCGATGGCGCAGGTGCTGGGCCTGGGCCTCAAGGTCACCGCGGTGAAGGATCTGACGCTGCTGACCGGGGTGAACCTGGGCCTGGCGCGCTCGGTCGGCCTGGGCGTGCCGGGCACCCCGCCCTGGAACTTCTATTTCGGCGCGGCGTTCGCGATCGACCCCTTCCAGCGCGGCGAGACGAAGTTCGTCGAGACGATCCGCGAGCGGAAGCTGGAGATCGCCAAGGCGCCCCCGCCGGTGCGCGTGGAAGGCACCGTCACCGACCTCGAGACCAAGAAGCCGCTGCCCGGGGTGATCGTCGCCATCGCGGGCGTGAAGCCCTCGGCCACCAACGATCAGGGCCAGTACGAGTCGCTGCCGGTGAGCGCGAAGAGCGTGAAGCTCACCATCGCGCGCGATGGCTACAAGGCGGTGGAGCGCGAGGTGGCGATGGACGCCGCCAGGCCCACCAGGCTCGACGTGGCGCTCGAGCCCGACGTGAAGAAGGCGACCTTCGAGGTGACCGCGGCCGCCGGCAAGAAGCCCGTGAAGGCCGAGATCGCCTTCACCGGCGCGGCCGAGTCGAAGCTGCAGACCACCGACACCGGCGCACCGGCGACGGTCGAGCTGCCCGCGGGCACCTACACCATCACCGCCGCCGCCGAGGGCTACCTGGCGCAGACCCGCGACGTGCAGGTGCTGCCGGGCAGCAAGCTGGTGGTGGCGTTCGAGCTGGTGGCGTCTCCCAAGAAGGTCCTGGTGATCTTCAAGGGCGACAAGATCGAGATCCTCCAGCAGGTGCACTTCGCCAGCGGCAAGTCCACCATCCTCCCGGAGTCGTTCAACCTGCTGCAGCAGGTGGTCGACGCGATCATCAAGAACAACGTGAAGCGGGTGCGGGTGGACGGTCACACCGACAACCGCGGGGCGAAGCCGGCCAACCAGAAGCTGTCGGAGGACCGCGCACGGAGTGTGATGGAGTACCTGGTCGCACAGGGCCTCCCGAAGGAACGGCTGGAGTCGATGGGCTATGGTGACTCGAAACCCATTGCACCGAACCTGACCGCGCGGGGCCGCGAACTCAATCGCCGCGTGGAATTCATCGTCCTGGAGAAGTGATGAATCGCTCAGCTGCCGGGGTGCTCCTCGTGGTGGTCGCCATCACCACGGGGTGCCCTGTCGAGACACCCCCGCCGCCGCCGCCCAACCCTCCGAACGTGTTCCTGACGATGGACGAGGCGAACGTCATCGGGGACGCGGTGCGCGGCAAGGTGAACGTCAGCGGCTGCAAGAACGTCGCGCAGGTGCAGCTGCTGCAGGGCGACAACGACAGCTTCGTGATGGATCTGAACTACACCAAGAGCCCCACGGACTTCGTGGTGACGCCGGGGTTCTTCTCCACCCTCTACCCGCGCACGGGCATCGCCGCCTCGCTCACCCTGAAGGCCAAGGTGGTGTGTGACGACGGGCGCACCCGCACCTCGCAGCCGGTGGGCGTCTCGTTCTTCCCCATCGCTGCCCGCTTCAAGACCGCCACCGGCGAGCAGATCGTGACGGACAACTTCATCGCCGAAGGCGGGCTGGGCGGCACGCCCAACACCTTCCTGGGCTGCGCGCTGACCACCACCGGCACCATGCTGGCGCGGGTGAACCTTCGCGGCGAGGTGGTGGCCTTCAACGACCGCATCCCCTTCACCTGCACGCTGGCCACCGAGATCAGCGAGCTCAGCACGGTCACCGGCACCCGCTGGGTGTTCGAGCCCGAGCAGGGCGCCTACGCGATCAACTCGGCGCTCCAGATTCAGCGCGTGTACACCAACACGAAGAGCAAGCGCCTGGGGGTGGGCAAGAAGGGCTCGGCGGTGTTGTGGGTCGACGAGAGTGGCACGAGCAATCGGATCGTGAAGCTCGACCCAACGCCTTCCTCCACCAACGAGTGGCAAACCGAGTTCCTCGGCATCATGAACTCCACCCCGCTGATCGACGACGGGGCAGGCAACTCGGTCTGGGTGACCCGGTGGATGTTCGACCTCGGCACCAAGCGGGCCGACATCATCCCCTGGCAGTACGATCTGAACACGGGCGCTGTGCGCAACGGGGTGGTGAACGGGCTGCCGGCGGTCATCTACACGCAGCAGTACCCCGTCACTGAAACCAGCATGCCCATCATGCCGGAAGGGGTGTTCAGCGCCGACGGTGCCTTCTTCACCTTCCCGGTGATCTCGCTGAGCGCGCGGAGCAGCGTGATCGTCTCGTGCTCCACCGGCCCCGGGCTGTGTGCGGGCAACGCGCAGCACTGGATCACCAACCCCTTCGACGGAATCCTGCGGGCGGTGGTGCCCTTCTCCAACGGCAACCTCTACGCGGCGATCGGGCCCTACGCGGTGTACTTCCTGAGCGGCCAGCTCGGCACCGTGCAGAACCTCGACGAGCAGCCGCTGCGACCGGCGGGCAGCCAGATCGTGGTGGGCGTGCAGCCCGGCGCCGGCACCGACTTCTACATCCTCACCGGGCCGGACTTCGGCGCGGGGGCGGGCTCGTTTGCGTCCGAGATCATCGGCACCGAGGCTCCGGCGGCAGGAGAGCTGTGGCGGCTCACCTGGGGCAGCGGCGAGTCATCGGCCAACGCGATGTACATGGGCATCGATGACGCGCAACAGGCGTGGATCCGCGTGGGCACCGACCTCATCAAGCCGTTGCCGAACTCCGAGTACCGGATGGCGCGCGGCCCGACCGTCATTCCTTAAGCCTCCTGTCTCCCTCTCCCCGCGGGGGAGAGGGTTGGGGAGAGGGCTGACGTCCTCCCTCAGCCGGCGCGCGCGACGATCAACGCCTCCAGGTTTCCCGCGGGCCCCGCCACCGGGGAATCCACCACCCCCACCTCGGTCAACCCGCGCGCTCGCACGAAGGCGCGGATGCGATCGATCGCCGCCTGCCGCGCCAAGGGGTCTCGCACCACCCCGCCCTCGTCGACCTGCCCCTGCTCCACCTCGAACTGCGGCTTGATCAGCGCCACCAGCACCCCGCCCGGGGAGAGCTTGGGCAACACCGCGGGTAACACCGCCTCGAGCGAGATGAAGCTGACGTCGATCACGATCACCTGAACCGGCTCGGGGAGATCTTCGTCGGTGAGGTTGCGGGCGTTGACGCGATCGCGGCTGAGCACGCGGGGATCGCGGCGCAGCTTCTCGTGCAGCTGCCCCCGGCCCACGTCGATGGCATAGACGCGGCTGGCGCCTTCCTGCAGCAGGCAGTCGGTGAAGCCGCCGGTGCTGGCGCCGATGTCCGCGCAGGTGGCGCCGCGCACGTCGAGCTGGAAGCGATCGATCGCGCCCTTGAGCTTGAGGCCGCCGCGGGAGACGTAAGGCATCACCTCGCCCTTGAGCCGCAGCTCGGCCTCGACGGGCACCCGGGTGCCGGGCTTGTCGACGCGTTGATCGTTCACCACCACCTGGCCCGCGAGGATCAGCGCCTGCGCGCGGGGCAGTGACTGGGCGATCCCTCGCGCGTGCACCAGCACGTCGAGGCGCTCCTTCTTGCTCATCGGCCCAGCACCCCGAGGGCGGCCTGGTGGATGCCCTCGGCGTCGAGCCCCAGCGCGTGCCGCTGCGCCCGGGCCTCGCCGTGACGGACGAACCTGTCGCCGGGCAGCCCGAGCAGCTTCACCCGGGGGGGCGTGGGTTGATCCGCGATCGCCTCCAGCACGGCGCTCCCCAGGCCGCCGCGGGTGGTGCCTTCTTCGAGGGTGAGCAGCGCGCGCGCGGACCTGAGGCGCTGCACCAGCGTCTCGGCCAGCGGCAGCACGCCCGCGTCGATCACCGCCCAGTTCTCGCCGCGCGCGGCCTCCAGCGCCGGCAACACCATCGAGCCAAACGCCACCAGGCACAGCTCGGCACCGGGCGGATCCTGCAGCCACCGCACCCCGGGGGGCGCGGGCGCCGGCCCCGAAGGCACGGTGCCGCGGGGAAAACGAAGCGCGGTGGGCCCGCCTGCCGCCAGCGCCTGATCCAGCAGCAGCGGCAGGTCCTCGCCCCACACCGGCCCCACCACCCTGAGGCCAGGCAGCGCGCGCGCGAAGCTCAAGTCGAACATGCCCTGGTGCGTCGCGCCGTCGGCGCCGACCAGCCCGGCGCGATCGACCGCGAACACCACCGGCAGCCGCGGCAGCACCACGTCGTGCACGAGCTGGTCGTACGCCCGCTGGAGGAACGTCGAATAGATGCACACCACCGGCTTCAAGCCCGCGTGCGCGAGGCCCGCGGCGAAGGTGACGGCGTGCTGTTCGGCGATGCCGACGTCGTGCACGCGATCGGGGAACCGTTCGGCCAGCCGGGTGAGCGAGCTGCCCTCGAGCATGGCCGGGGTGATCACCACCACCTTGGGATCGCGCTCGAGCGCTTCCTCGAGGGCGGCGCCGAAGGCGTCACTCCAGGTGCGCTGGCCCTGGCGGCTGCGCACCAGCTTGCCGTCTCGCAGCTCGTAGGGGCCCATGGCGTGGCCGCGGGTGCGCCCATCGAGCTCGGCCGGCTCGAAGCCGCGGCCCTTCTGGGTGCGGGCGTGGACGACCACCGGCTTCTGGCACCTGCGCGCGGCGGCGAGCACCTCGCTGAGCGCGTCGAGATCGTGGCCGTCGACCGGCCCCAGGTAGGCGAAGCCCATCGCCTCGAAGAAGGCGCGCGGGCCCTGCCGCAGCATCTCTTCGACCGCGCCCACGTTCTTCGAGATGCTCATGCCGTTGTCGTTGAGCACCAGCTTGATGGGCCAGTTCGAGGCGCCCGCGTGATTGAGCGCCTCGAAGGTGAGGCCGCCGGTCAGCGCGCCGTCGCCGACGATCGCCACCACCTCGCCGGGCTGCAGCTGGCGGCGTTTCCCCTCGAGGATGCCTAAGGCCACCGAGAGCGCGGTGCAGGCGTGCCCCGCCCCGAAGGCGTCGTGCTCGCTCTCGAGCGGATCGAGGAAGGGAGCCACCCCGCCCTCCTGCCGCAGGGTGCGCATCGCCGCCCGGCGGCCGGTGAGCAGCTTGTGCGCGTAGGCCTGGTGGCCCACGTCGAAGACGAGCCTGTCGACGGGTGACTTGAAGGCGCGGTGGAGCGCGACGATCAGCTCCACGGCGCCCAGCGACGCGCCCAGGTGACCGCCGACGTGGCCGCAGACCGAGATGATCTCGGTCCGCAGCGCTTCGCACAGCTGGGGCAGCCGGGCTGCCTCGAGCGCGCGCAGGGCCTTCGGAGAGTCCACCTGATCCAGGAGGCTCACGTCAGCTCGTGCGCTCGATGGAGTACCGCGCCAGCGCGGCGAGCGGCCCGTCGCCTTCCTCGAGCTCGCGCACGGCGGCCAGCGCCCGCGCCACGTGGCTCTGCGCCAGCTCGCGCGCCTGCGGGAGCCCCACCACCGCCGGGAAGGTGTGGCGGCCCGCCTCGGCGTCGGCGCCGGTGGGCTTGCCCATCTGCGCTTCGCTCGCGGTGACGTCGAGGAGGTCGTCGGCGATCTGAAACGCGAGCCCCACCGCGTCGCCGTACACGTCGGCGGCCTGCAGGGTGGCCTCGTCGGCGCCGCCGGCGATGGCGCCCATGCGGCAGGCCGCCTTGATCAGCGCGCCCGTCTTCATCCGGTGAAGCTGGTTGAGGTAGTCGAGCGCGGCGGGCCGGTCCTCGGCGATGTCGAGCACCTGCCCGCCCACCATGCCGCCCGCGCCGGCGGCCAGCGCGAGCTCGGCGACCAGCCGTCCGCGCACCGCCTGCTCCGCGGCGGGACCGTGGGCCAGCAGGGCGAAGGCGTCGGTGAGCAGCGCGTCGCCCGCGAGGATCGCCATCGCCTCGCCGTGCACCTTGTGGTTGGTGGGCCGGCCGCGGCGCAGCTCGTCGTCATCCATCGCAGGCAGATCGTCGTGCACCAGCGAGTAGGTGTGCACGCACTCCAGCGCGCAGGCGGCGTCGTTGCCCGGCTCTCCACCGCCGTTCGAGGCGCGGGCCACCTGATCGGCGAAGGTGAGGCAGAGCACCGGGCGCAGGCGCTTGCCGCCATCCAGCAGCGAATAGGCCATCGCCTCGGAGAGCCGCCTGGGGCTGCGGCGCGCGATCGCTTCCATGCGCGACGCCAGCAGGGCCTCGACCCGGCGCTGCTGAGCCGGCAGCCAGCCTTCGAGCGAGAAGTTCGTCATCTTGGGTCGCCTCAGAATGGAACGTCGTCGTCGTCCGCGGAGGGAGCGACGGGTTTCTCCACGGCCCTGGCCCTGGCCGCAGGGGGCGGCTTGGGGCTGGCGGCCGGCGCGTCCTGCGCCTCGCTCACCTTGAGCG
>VFKJ01000717.1 GCA_009885595.1 Myxococcales bacterium
CGCGCGGAGGGTACCCGTGGCCTGATGCTCCTGCCAGCCGCAGCCGGTGGTCACGTACACGCTGGTCTCGGTCTGAATTCACCCCAGTTCTCGACCGCGAGGTTGGGGATCCGGGTTTCCGAAGCCTCTCGGCCGGGCTACTTTCCCCGCCGAGACCGACTCTGGGGGGGTCACCATGCTGAAGAAAATCTTGCTCGGGTTGCTGGGCGTCGTCCTCGTATTCGTGGTCGGCGTGGCCGGCTTCGCGATGACGAAGGTGAGCGCGTTCGAGGAGAGCATCACCCGGAAGTACGACTTTCCGTTGCCGCCGGTCACCCTCTCGACGGACCCGGCGGTGCTGGCCCGCGGCAAGCACCTCACCGAGTCTCTCGGGGCCTGCAACACGTGCCACGGCGAGAACTTCGGCGGGGGCAAGGTGGAGGACCTCGGTCCACTCGGCACCATCGTCCACTCCAACATCACCGCGGGGCAGGGCGGTCGCCTCACCGAGTACTCCGATGCCGAGCTGGCGCGCCTGCTGCGCCACGGCATCAAGCGCGACGGCACCTCGCTGCGGCTGATGCCGGTGCAGGAGATCTTCTGGTGGCCCGATGAGGACCGGGTGGCCGTGATCAGCTACCTGCGCTCGTTGCCCCCGGTGGACGGCCAGCCGGGCAAGGTGCACCTCTCGGCCATGGCCAAGGTGCTCGACCAGATGGACGCCATTCCCCTCGACACGGCTCGGCGGGTGAAGCACGAGGCGCAGGCCCCGCCGCCCGCGCCGGCCGAGAGCCCCGAGTACGGGGCCCAGCTCGCGCACATCTGCCACGGCTGCCACGGTGACGGCCTGAGCGGCGGTCCGATTCCGGGGACGCCTCCCGAGTTCGGGGTGCCCCTCAACCTCACTCCCCACGAGACCGGCCTCAAGGACTGGACCTTCGAAGACTTCGACAAGACGCTGCGCACCGGCGTGCGCAAGAACGGGCAGAAGCTGGGCCCGTTCATGCCCGTCGCTTCCTTCAAGAACATGTCCGAGACGGAGATGAAGGCCCTTTGGGTGTATCTGCGCTCGGTGCCGCCCCAGTCGTTCGGCAACCGCTGAGGTCCCTAAGCCGGGGGGCGCCGCGCTCGCCCTTGCGATCGGGCGCTCGCGTCGGTGGCCAACGCATGCGCCGCGATGGCGAGGTCGAAGTCCTCGAGTCGCTCGCCGAAGTGGCAGGTGAGAGAGGGCACTGACGAGTCGTCGCTCAGCGGCGCATGATCATCACGCTCGTCGGTGCGCCGGCGTTGTCGCCCAGATTCCAGGGCACCAGCCACTGCCGCGCGCCGGTCTGCACCACGCGCTGGTTCTGGAAGAGCCCCGGCGGCATCGTCGCGCAGGTCCACGCGCTCCCGTTCCAGCGGCAGGCGCCGGCCGAGGTCGACACCGACACGTCGCTGTCCGTGCTGCCGTAGATGACCTTGCCCAGCGCGTTCCCCGCGGGGAGCGCGAGCGTGGTCCACACGCCACCTGCGAACCTGCGCAACCCCAGCGCGCTCACCACATGCACGCTGCCCTGCTGGCTCTTCCACATCGGCACGTCGAGGGCGGTGGTACCGAAGCCGGTGTCGATGGCCCAGGTGCTGCCGTCCCACTTGAGCAGCTGCCCGTCGCCAGCGCGCACGAAGGCCAGCGAAGCGGTCACCACCAGCAGCTGGTTCAGCTGCGTCGAGGTGCCGGAGTAGGGCGTGGGCACCTCGGTGAAGGCGGCGCCGTCGTAGCGCACCATCTTCCCCCAACCGGCCAGCCACTGGTTGGTGGCCGAGCTCCCCGCCAGCGACTCGTAGTTGGCCGAAGGCGGCGTGCCCACCAGCGCCCAGGTGCTGCCGTCGAAGCGGTAGAGCGAGGGCGCGGAGCCCTCCACCAGCGCAAAGGCGGTGGTGCCGTCGGGGCTCCAGGCGTCGACCAGCGAGGTGTAAGCGGGCAGTGACAGGGTGCCCACCCAGCTCCGCTCGTGCCACATGGAGAGCACCTGGGCCCCCGTGCCCGAGGAGGCGTAGCGGGAGACCCACGCCACGGCGCGCGAGTCGGAGATGGGCAGCACGCTCATCGAGCTGGGTGAGCCCACGGCGGCGGGGAAGCCCGCGTCGGGCGCCGAATTCACCCAGCCCGCCCCGGTCTGGCCAAAGAGCGTGCCTTGCCCACCCACGAAGACCGCGCGCGCCGGGCTGCCATGGCCCGCGTTCAGGGTGAGCGCCGAGGGGGAGATCACCGCCGTGGTCCACGCCAGCCCGTCGAAGTGCCAGCCGGCGTTGCTCTTGCCGAAGAGCCAGACGTCGCTCGGGCTGCGCGCGGCGAACTGGGCCGTGCCATTGGTCGTCGAAGCAGGGAGCGTGGCCCAGACCAGCGACGGGCCCACGGTCTTGAACGCCTGCTGCGTGTTGGTCGAGCTGCCCGAGCTCCAGCAGTAGCGCGCGCCCCAGACCTCGCTGGCGGAGACCGAGACCTGAGAGGTGTACGAGCACCACCCGCTCACCTCACTGATGACGTTCACCGTGGTGCCCGTTCCCGGCCACTCGTACTGCCCGTAGACGCCGATGAGGCGGATGCCGGCGCCGTGGCCCGTGAGCTGTCGCACGTCGTCGTAGCTGCTGGGCATCGAGAAGGGCGTGGTCCACGTCCCGTTGATCCACAGGCGGATCAGGTTGTCCTGGCCGCCCACGTAGACCTTCCCCTGCCCGTCGCCCCAGATGGTGGATACGTCCTTCGTGGTGGGAAGCGAGAGGTCTTCCCACACGCTGCCGTTGAAGCGCAGCACCAGGCCGTCCGGGCCGCCGACCCACACGTCCGTCGCGCTGCCGACCCAGACCGCGGTGAAGGTGGTGTTGCGCAGGTGGCGGAAGCCGCGCACCGTCGAGCCGTCCCAGCGCACCAGGCTGCCGCCCGCGCCCGCGGCCCAGGCCACGCCCGAGGCCTCCACCCACACCGCCTGGAGGCCGTCGAAGCCGGTGGCGGGTTGCTCCCAGCAGAAGCCGTTGGTGGTGCAGATGCCGGTGGCGGGCAGCGGGGTGACCGGCAGGCACACGTTCGTCGCCGGGCCGCACTGGGTGCCCGCCCCGCAGCTGCCGCAGGAGGTGATGGTGCGGGCCGCGCCGCAGGTATCGGTGGTCACCAGGGTGCCGCAGGTCTTCCCCTCGCGCGCACAGAGCGCAGCGTCAGACTCGGGGGTGCACACGCACTGGCTCGAGGGCGTGCAGGTCGCGGGGTTGGTGCAGGCGCCGCAGCTCGAGACCGTGCGCGTGGCGCCGCAGTTGTCCGCCGCCGTCACCGCGCCGCACTGGGCTCCGACGCGCGTGCAGAACGTAGCGTTGGTCTCCGCGGTGCAGCCGCAGACGTTGGCGGTGCCACCGCCGCCACAGGTGCTCACGCCCCCGCAGCTGCCGCAGGCGAGGGTGCGCGTGGCCCCGCAGTTGTCCGTCACCGTGAGGGAGCCGCAGTCCTTGCCGCGCGCCGCGCAGAGGACCGCGTCAGTCTGGGGCGTGCAGCCGCACTGGTTGGCCGTACCGCCGCCGCCGCAGGTGGTGCTGCCCGTGCAGCTGCCGCAGCTGGCGACGTTGCGCGTCTGACCGCAGGAGTCGACGCCGGAGATCGGACCGCACGCCGCGCCCAGCCGCGTGCAGAACTGGCTGTTGGTCTCGCTGGAGCAGCTGCACTGGCCGAAGGTGCAGGTGTTGGGGCTGGTGCAGGTGCCGCAGCTCGCGATGCTGCGGGTGGTGCCGCAGTTGTCGAGGCCCGAGGTGCCGCCACAGCTCCGCCCCACGCGGGCGCAGTACTGAGCGTCGCTCTCCGGGGTGCAGCCGCAGCCGCCCGGGGTGCTGCCACCGCCACAGGTGCTGCTGCCCGAGCAGGTGCCACAGCTCACCGTGCGCGCGGCGCCACAGTTGTCGGTGGTGGTGGCGGTGCCGCAGCTGCGGGCCAGGCGCTGGCAGATGGCGGCGCTCGTCTCGGGCTGGCACACGCACACGCCGCCCGCGCAGGCCTCACCCGCGGTGCAGGTGCCGCAGGAGACGACGGTGCGGGTGGTGCCGCAGCGGTCGATGACCGTGAGCGGGCCACACTCCCGCACGGCCGCCAGGCAGAGCTCGGCGGAGGTGGGAGGAACACAGGTCGAGCCGCCGCCTCCCGTCGCGCTGCCGCCGCCGCTCGCGCCGCCGCCGCCCGTCGCAGTGCCGCCTCCGCCGCCGGTCGCGGTGCCTCCGCCAACACCGCCGCCGAACTCGCAGCGCCCGGCGGCGGAGCACACCTGGCCGCCCACGCACACGTCGCAGGCGAGGCCGCCGGCTCCACAGGAGAAGACGGTGTCGCCCGTCATGCAAAGGCCGTCGCGGCAACAGCCGCCGCAGCTCATTTCACACGCCTCCTGGGGCGTCGGCTCAGGGGCGCAAGCCGCCGCAAACACGAGGGGCAAGGCGAGGAAGAAGGAGCGAAGGGCGGTCATTCCCGTGAGTGGGGGAATGGGCGCGCAGTTTTGATGCCGCCTCGCTCCTCCAGAAGGACTTCGACAGCCCCGAGAACTGAATTGGTAACATAGAGTTGACCAAATCCGACTTGGTCGTTAAATCAATGTGATGCCGAAGGCTCCCGACGCGCTCGCCACGCTCCCACCCGCGGCCGTGGTGGCGCTCAAGAAGCTGGGAGAGAACCTCGCCATCGCCCGCTCGCGTCGCCGCGAATCGCAGCGGGTGTGGGCGAAGCGGCTGGGTGTCTCGGTGCCCACGCTCATTCGGATGGAGCGCGGTGACCCCGCCGTGCGGGTCGGAATCTACGTCACCGCGCTGTGGATGATGGGCCGGGTCAAGGCGCTCCCTGAGTTGGCCGCTCCGGAGCACGACCGGGGCGCGCTCGAGTTGGTGGTGCGTGAGGCGGTCGACAGACGCGCGAGGCGGCGGCGGTCTCATGTCTGAGGCGCGCTGGTGGTGATCGCCTGGGAGATGGGTGGCGTGAGCACTTTGCATCCGAGCACGTGACTCCGCGCGATATTGAACAACTCGCAGAGCAGGTCGACCGTCCTTTCCTCGAGACTCAGCGCGGCGAGTTCCGGTCCAGGTAGCAGCCTCCCCGAGTCGGTGGCCGCCTTGCCGTTATAACGGTTGCTCGTTACGTTAGAACGCATGCGCAAGCGCCTGAC
>VFKJ01000648.1 GCA_009885595.1 Myxococcales bacterium
GCGAACACCTGCGCGAGCGCCATGATGGTGTGCTGCGGGTTGACGCCGAGGTTGGTGGGAATGACCGACGCATCGGCCACCACCAGCCCCTGGGTCCCGTGCACCCGCCCCATTCCATCGGTCACGCTGGTCTTCTCGTCGGTGCCCATCACGCAGCCGCCGAAGAGATGACTGAGCACCGCGATGTAGTGGCGGGGATCGAGCGGGGCGTCTTCCATCAGCTTCACCTGGTCAGGACCCAGCTCGTACGGGAAGCCGGCGATGCCGGGGAGAATGCTCCTCGCCCCCGCGGCGAAGTGCTGCTGCGCCAGCATCACCAGCCCATGACGGAAGCGGCGCATGTCCGCCTCGTCGAGCGAGTACGAGATGACGGGCTTGGGGCCGAAGGGCGATCTGCGCACGGTGCCGACCGACTCCGCGCGGCACGCCAGCACCCACATCGCGATGTGGCGGTACTTCGCCAGGCGCTCCATCAGCACTCTGCCGCCGCCCGCGAGCCGGCTCGCCACCATCTCAGGCGGAATCGCGAGCGTCTCGAGCTTGAAGCCCGGCTTGTTGCGGTACGCCATCGACGCCCAGCCCTGCGTGGTGCCCACGTTCATGTCGACCGGGTGGTCGTAGCAGCCGAACACGCCCGTGCCGGGGTGCGAACGGAAGAACTTCCCCAGGGCCTCGAGCTTGAGCCCCGAGCGCATCAGCAGCACCGGTGAGTGCGTGGCCGAGGCGGCGATCACCACCGCCTTGCTCGCGCGAAGGGTGAACCGCGCGCCGTCTTTCCGGGTGGCCGGGTGCTGGAAGCGGCCGGTGACCCCGATGGCGCGGGTGCCCTCGAAGAGGACCTTCTCCACCGGCGCCGACGACACCACGGTGCCGCCGCGCTGCTGCACCTCGGGCACGAAGGTGACCGCCACGCTCTGCTTCTTCTTCGCGCGGCAGCCCTGCAGGCACTGCCCGCTGCCCTCGCAGTCCTTGGCGTAGCGGAGCATCGGGTGCGGGTCGGCCCACTGCAGCTTGGCTTCGGCTTCCTTCGCCAGCCGGTTGCTGTGGCCCCAGGCGCCGTCGGGCACGGGGCCCACGGCGAGGTCCTTCTCCAGCTGATCCTGCCGGGCGTAGACCTGCGCCTCGAGCCCGTGAATGCCGTGCTGGGTCTCCCACTGGCGGAAGATGTCGCCGGGCGTGCGCACGCAGATGGCGGAGTTGATCACCGTGGTCCCGCCCACCGCGCGCGCCTGCACCACCGGCCACAGCGCGCGGCCCACGGTGGCCTGCGAGCCCCAGTCGTCCATCAGGTCGCGCATCGCGCCATAGGAGGAGTGCGGGTAGTCCTCGGGCTCGCGCCAGGCGCCGGCCTCGACCAGCGCCACCGTGCGGCCAGCGCGGGCGAGCGTCACCGCGGCCGCCGCGCCGCCTGCGCCCGAGCCGACCACCACGAAGTCGAAGCTCGCCTCGAAGTCCTGCCCGCGCTCCCGGAAGGCGACGTGGCTCAATTGCTCCTCCACGTTCCGGGGTCCTTCGGCAGCGGGGCCAAGGCGAAGCGCCTGCGCACTTCAGGGTCGACGCCCCAGCACAGCCCCGCGCACAGCTTCACCAGGAAGACCGCCTGCCGCAGCAGGTAGACGCGCGTGGTCATGATGCGCATCGCGTGTCTGTCCTGGAGCTTCGAAGGCAGCAGGAAGGCGGGCAGCGGCACGTACACCGTCATGAACGGGGTGAGATGAAACAGCAGCGTGCCGGCCATGGTGCCCAGCCAGATGAGCCACGGCGTCTCCCGCCGGTAGCGCGGGAGGTACTCGTCGAGGCCGCAGTCCTCGATGCCCGGGAGTTCCTGGGTGCGCGGGTAGATCATCAACACGGCGGAGCGGAGCAGCCAGAGCATCGTGAGGCGTTCGTTATCACGATCCGCGCGGTGCTGAATTGAGCCTACGCTCCCGGCCATGGAGTCCTGCTCTCCCCCTCCCCCACAGGGGAGAGCGAGACAGTCAGAGCGAGCTGTCGCGCTCGACCAGGTAGCGCATGAACATGCTGCGCACCGCCAGCGCCACCGCGACCAGCCCCATCACCAACCCGATGAGCACGTTCTTCCTCGGTGGCACCCCACC
>VFKJ01000441.1 GCA_009885595.1 Myxococcales bacterium
AAGGACACGCGGTCGGCCTCGTTTCCGAAGTCCGAGTTCCCCGCACAGCAAGCGTTCGACCCCGACGGGCGCGGCGCCGGCAACGGCCTCGGCAAAGACGGCAAGCCGCTCGAGACCCACCCCGCGCGGACCAGCATCGCCGCGCCCCCCGACTTCATCGCCCGCTGGGTCACCGCCATTCGCGCGTGGGAAGACAAGCGCGGCAAGAGCGTCGACCTGTACTTCCTCGACAACGAGCCCGCGCTCTGGAACGACACCCACCGCGACGTTCACCCCGAGCCCGTCACCTATGACGAGCTGCTCGATCGCACCCTGAAGTACGGCGCGGCGGTGCGCAAGGTGGCCCCCGACGCGCTGATCGCCGGGCCCGCGGAGTGGGGCTGGCCCGGCTACTTCTTCTCCGCGCTCGACGCCAAGGCGGGCTTCGCGCTCAAGCCCGACCGCCGCAAGCACGACGATCTCCCGCTGCTCGCCTGGTGGCTGGGCAAGCTGGCGGAGCACGAGAAGAAGACGGGCACCAGGGTGCTCGACGTACTCGACCTTCACTACTACCCGCAGGCCAAGGGGCTGGGCGTGGGGAACAACGGCCGCACCGATCCCGACACCAACGCGCTGCGCATTCGGTCCACCCGCGCCCTGTGGGATCCGAAGTACGTCGACGAGTCGTGGATCAAGGAGCCGGTGCGCCTCATCCCGCGCATGCGCGAGCTGGTCGAGCAGAACTACCCCGGCCTCAAGCTCGCCATCGGCGAATACAACTTCGGCGCCGAGCGGCACCTCTCGGGCGGGCTGGCGCTCGCCGAGGCGCTGGGTCGGTTCGGCCAGGAAGGCCTCTACGCCGCCTGGTACTGGACCTACCCGCCCGAAGACTCCCCCGCGTTCTGGGCCTTCCGCGCGTTCCGCGACTACGACGGCAAGGGCGCTCACTTCGCCGACTGGTCGCTGCCCACCAGCGCGCCGCGTGACGCCTCGATCTTCGCGGCGCGCTCCCCCGACGGCACCACGCTCACCCTGATCGCGCTCAACTTCCTCACCAGGGACGCGCTGGAAGCGAACGTCGACCTGAAGGGCTGCCCGGCCCCCGAGCGCCAGCGGGTCTTCACGTACACCGGCGACGCGCGCGGGCTGATGCCTCGCGAGCTCGCGGTGGGAAAGCCCTACCGGCTTCCCCCGTATTCCATCTCGGTGATCGAGCTGACCCTGCCGGGCAAGAAGGACCCCCGCTAGCCCAGCAGGCGCCTCTTCAGGTCGCGCGCCAGCTGGAGCGCCTGGGGGCTCCTCTCCAGCAGGGCCCGGGCCCGCTTGCGCGCCTTGGTCAGCAGCAGATCCTTGAGCGGCGGAGTGCCCACCGGCCCGATGACGCGGTTGTGCGTCGCGAACTGGAACTTGTAGGGCTCCTCGCCGACGAGGAAGTCGAACTCGAGGTCGGAGCGCTCGTAGCTGGCCTTCATCAGGTCTTCGAGCAGCAGCCGCCCGGGCGAGTGCTTGGCGTGCGCGGGATCGTACGCGGGCACCCACCAGCCGAAGCGCCCGTCGTGCATCGACCCGAAGTGCACCGCGAGCAACGAATCGCCCGCGCTCAGGCTGCTCACCTTGAGCACGCCGCGCTCGCGCAGCCGGCGGAAGAGCGCCACGTTGCGCGGGTCGGCGAACATGTCGGTCAGGCCGGTCGCGAGGTACTGGCTCGACTTCCACTTCACGCAGGCGTCGAAGACCGCGGGCCGCGGATCGTCGAGCTGGAAGTCCAGCTTGCCCAGGTCCTTCTCCAGCTTGCGGCGCTTGCGCGCGCCGTCGTGCGAGCGCACCACCGGGCTCGCCTTCCAGCGCGCCTCGAAGGCTTCCCAGGTGGGCAGCGTCTTCCACGCGATGTAGGGCGAGGGCTGGAGGCCTTCCGGTAACGCCAGCTTGCCCTCGGGCGTCAGCTGCTCATTCGTGAGCACCGAGGTGCGCACCACCGTGCGCGGCAGGTAGAAAATTTCGCGATCGACCGGCCCCCTGGCGTCGTCGAGGGGCTGGGGGAAGTCGTAGAAGGGCATGCGCCCCACCGGCACCTCCCCGTCCAGCACCAGCAGGCGCAGCCGGCGGCCTTCCAGGCGGCACAGCTCGATGCTCCGCTCACGCTGGGGAAAGAACAACGCGCCCGCCGTTTCCAGGAAGGCGTCAGTGGTGAAGATGTTCATGGTGATTTCCGCGCCCTTAAGCGGCACCCCTGGGCGGAGTCGAGGGTGTTCGTGGTAGTTCTGGGTGAAGCATGTTGAAGCTCCTGCTCCTCTCGGTGTGCCTCGCGCTCGTTGGAATCCCCCTCTGGGCGGCACGGGACGCGCACCCTGGCCGTGGACTCAAGCGCGCCCTCGTCGGCGTGGTGATGTTCAATCTCCTGTACGTGCTTCTACTGAGGGTCGTGGTTCCCAGGTTGGGGTGAGGGGCATGCTCGATTTCTTCCGCACCGTGCTCAGCCGCTACCGGATCACGGTGGTGGGCTGCGTCGCGCTCACCCTCTTGACGGCGCTGCTCGCCTCGGAAGCGGTGCCGGAGCTCTACCCGGTCGAAGCGCAGGTGCTGATGGTCGAGCCGGTCGCGGTGCACCGCCTGGCCAACCCCTTCGCCCCGGTGCCTTCCAGCGAGGGCGAGCTGGAAGGCATCCCCGAGCTCTTGCGCGCCAACGAGCGGCTGGTGGCCATCGTCAAGCGCACCGGGCTCATCGATCAGTGGGACCTCGGCCGGCCCTGGCCGCTGCGGCTCAAGGACCGCCTGCAGGCCGCGGTGCTGGGGCCCATGAGCGAGAAGGACCGCCTCGACGCGCTGGTGCAGATGGTCGACAAGCGCCTCTTCGTGGGCGTCGAGGGCAACAAGGTGCGCATCGCTGCGATGTGGACCACCCCGCAGCTCTCTGGCGCGCTGGTGGACAACACCCTTGGCACCTTGCTGCAGCTGCGCACCCAGCGCGAGGGCAAGACCCTGCAGGACGCCGCCGAGGCGCTCGATCGCCAGTACGAGGGCGTGCGCACCGAGATGAACGATCGCGCCGCCCGCATGGAAGCGGCGCTGAAGAAGCCCGGCGGCTGGGCGCAGGTGGAAGGCGATCGCGAGCAGCTGCTGCGCGATCAATCGCGCGCCGCCGAGCTGTTGGTGGCCAGCGAGGAGAAGCACATCACCAGCGAGGTGTTCCGGCAGAGCAACACCCTGCGCTTCATGGTGGTGCGCCCACCGGTGCTCCCGCGCGAGCCGTCAGGGCCGGGCAGGGTGACCCGCACCTTCTCTCTGGTGCTCGCCTCGTTGCTGGTGGGGCTGGTGTGCGCCGCCATTCTCGGGCTCGCCAGCGGGCGGCTGCTCTCGAGAGGCCAGGTCTCGTCGGTGCTCGGCCTCGAGGTGCTCAGCTCGGTGCGCCTGGGCCCGAAGCTGCGCACGGCGCTGCCACCGAAGCTGGGCCTCGCGCTCGCCTTCATGCTCTCCATGCTCACGGGCGTGGTGATCGCCGTCAGCAAGGGCACCCTGCTCTTCAGTGTGCTGCCGCCGCTCGCCTTCGTCGGCGCCTGGCTTTTGTGGACGCGGCCCCTCAAGTGGCCCCTGCTGCTGCTGCTGTTTCTGACCAGCACGCTCGATGACCCCACCGACCGCGCCTACTTCGGGCTGTGGCAGTCGCCGCTGTCGCCCCTGGGCAAGCTCTTCTTCACGAACGTGGCCGCCTTCACCGGGTTCGAGCTGGCCATCCTCGCGCTCACCTTCGTGATGGTGGTGCGCCGGGTGTGGCTGCCCAAGCACGAGCTGGAGCAGCTCGATCCCGTCAACGGCCAGGCCCCGCGCCCGCTGCAGCTGGCGTTGATCGTCTCGGGGCTGACCGTGGGCGTGCTCACGCTGATGGGGGTGGCCCGCGGCGGGGTCTTCCGCGAGGCGCTCTGGCAGTTCCGCGATCTGCTGATGATGCCGCTCGTCGCCACCCTCGCGCTCTACGCCTTCGAGTTCCCGAAGGACCTGCCCAAGCTCTTCACCGTGCTCATCTCGGGCAGCCTCGTCAAGGCGCTGTTGGGCACCTTCTTCATGTACGCGATCGCCTTCCCGCGCGCCGAGTACCCGCCGCACACCACCGGGCACAACGACACCATGATCTTCGTGACGGCGGTGGTGACCGCGCTGGCGCTCTTCTGGGAGAAGCCGATTCGCCGGCACTTCTGGATGCTGGTGCTCTGGATGCCCTTCATCGCGATGGCGCTCAAGCTCAACGATCGCCGCATCGCCTACGTCGACATCGTGATCGCGCTGGGCCTCATCTTCCTCTTGAGCCCGATGCACGAGATGAAGCGCAAGGTGGTGCGGGTGGCCGTGATGATGGCGCCGCTGCTGCTGCTCTACACGGTCGCCGGCTGGTCCCAGACGAAGGGCAGGCTCTTCGCCCCCGTCCAGAAGGTGCGCTCGATCGTCGCTCCCGCCGTCGACAGCGAAGAGGAGAGCTCGAACGTCGAGCGGGACATCGAGAACTACAACCTGATGAAGAGCTGGGAAAACAACATGATCATCGGCCAGGGCTTCGGGCACGCCTTCACCGAATACGTCCCCAGCAACGACTTCAGGCAGTCGGCCTTCGGGCACATCGGCCACAACTCGGTTCTCTGGCTGCTGTGGATCGGCGGCATCGTCGGCTTCACCTTCGTGCTGGGCTACCTCGCGGTGGCGCTCTTCTTCCTCGGGCGCACCCTGCGGGTGGTGAAGCCATGGCGAGAACGGGTGGCCCTGCTGGTGGCCCTGGGCATCATCTCCACGTACCTGATGCAGGCCTTCGGAGACATGGGCACCCAGACGATCATGGCTGACTTCTACGTGGGCGTGGCGCTGGCGATCATCGGCCGGCTGGCGACCCGGGCGAACGTCTGGAGGGTGCCCTTGCCCGCGCCCGCGGTTCAGGAACCCGAGGCGATCACGGTGTAACGATCGCCGGCGCTGGGGCCCGGCGTGCCGTCGAGATCTTCCCACTCCACCACGTACCAGCGGGTGGTGAGGGCGGAGGCCTGGGGCAGCACCTGGGTGACGAAGTAGCTCGCCGCCGCCAGCGTGCCTGGCCCGTGGTACCCCGCCGCGTTGAGCAGGAGCGAGCCGGTCGGCGCGCGCACCACCTGCAACACCAGGCGATCGAGCGTGGGGCCGAGGCTGGCGCGGGGCACGTTCGACACCACGCCGCCGTCGCGCAGCCCGTAGATGGCGTCGACCAGGGTGCTGCGATCACTGACCTGCGCGGAGTTGGTGTCCTCCGCCCAGCGCACCGCGCGCTGGGCAAACGAGCCACCGGCCATCACCAGCAGCTCGCCCAGCGCCAGGGGCAGGCCGTCGGCGGCGATGATGCCCGCGTCACGCTGCGCCACCCGCCTCAAGGTCGTGGTCGGGTTGCAGCGGGCGACGATCGCCTGGCCCATGGCGAGGCCCGCGTCGTCATCTTCGCCGATCCCATCGAACACCACGGTGGTGATCGGCAGCTGGCACAGCTGCGAGAAGTCGGCGGGGTGGCACGCGCCGCGGCCGCAGAACTGCGAGTCGGCGCACGCCTGGGTGCACGTACCGCAGTACGCAGGATCACGCTGAAGATCGACGCATCGGGAGCTGCAACAGTCCTGCCCGCCGTCGCACATCGCCGTGCTGGTGCAACCCTTCAGGCACACGCCGCCGTTGCACCAGGCAGCGACGCCACACTCGAGGTCGTCCTGGCAGGCGATGCAATTTCGGCCCACGCACAGCCCGGTGTTGCACTGAGCGCCACTGTCGCAGCCGGCATCAGGTGCGCTCGTTCCCGCATCACCTGCGTCGGCGCCTCCGTCGGTTCTGACCCCACCCCCATCATTGGGGCCCGCGTCCTGCGGAATTCCGGAGTCCCCTGGAATCGGTGGGGCCTCTGGGCAGCCCAGCACCCCACCAACCGTGACGATCAGACCGATGGAACGGCAGATGCTGAATAGGCGGGCGGAGGGCATGACTGAACGCCTAGCAAGAAGGGTGACTGGCCGATGGAGCCAGGCCGCGACGCACCACCCCAGAGGAACACATGTACGCACCATTGACATTGATCCAGAGAATGCAGGTGGATGGTGCATTGCGTGCACGCGGCCCCATCCATGCATTATACTCAGGTCACAACTCAATGGCAGTGATGCGGCTAGTCAAAATGCAAAGGCTTGTTTCATCAGGGTTGCCAAGTAACGCAACGCGTCGTATCAGTACCGCAGTACTTCGATTATTTCAGTGAAGTCGAAAAAATTACGTCGTCGAGCCGAGAAACCTACATGAACGCACTTTTCGGGAGGATCGCTGCAGGAGCTGT
>VFKJ01000486.1 GCA_009885595.1 Myxococcales bacterium
GCGGTGCTCTTCCGCGATCGCTTGCGGGGCCGGGCGCTGTAACGGTCTGTCTCCCTCTCCCCCACAGGGGAGAGGGGTCGAGCTCTTCTTGCGCTTACGCAGTTCCTGATCAGGATCAGTACGGGCTGCGGCAGCTCCCCTGGAAGCACGCGCCGCCCGCGGGACAATCTGCGCTGCTCAGGCACGCCTCACACACGCCGGTCCCCTGGTGACACCGCGGCGTCGCGCTGGCGCAGTTCGCGTCGCTCAGGCACGCCACGCAGCGCCCGTGCGGCAGATCGCAGAACATGCCGGCGGCGCAGTCATCGGCCTCGTTGCACGACGCGCACACCCCCGCCCGGCAGCTCTCGATGAAGCCCGGGCAGGCCCCGCTGCTTCCTTCGATGCAGGGCAGCACGCAGAACGGCGCCGAGGGGCTGCACACGTAGGGCGCGCTGCAGCCGACCGCGCCGCGGCAGGGCACGCAGCGCTTCGTCACCGAGTCGCACGCGGGTGTGGCTGCGCCACAGTTCGCGTCGGTGGCGCACTCCACGCAGGCCCCGCTGACGTCGCACACGAAGGGCGAGGCGCACGCCCGGCCCGGTCCACACGGCGGGGTGCCCGCATCGTCCGCGGGAAACACCACGGGGACGGGTCCGCAGCCGCAGAGCACCAGCACGGCGAAGCACCACCTCACTTCGGCTCCAGCACCAGCGTCTCGGCGTCGGCGCGGCCAAAGCCCATGGGGAAACGCTGCAGGTAGTCGCGCGCCACCTCGCGCGCCGCGGCGCGGTCCGTCGCCGACAACCACCTCATCTTCTGCGCCAGCGCCGTCTCGGCCAGCGGAGAGTGCTGAAAAGCCAGCACCGCCTCGAGCTTCTTCACCGCTCCGCTCACGTCACCTGCGCGCTGCAGGGTCACGGCCTGCTGGTACAGCTCGTTTTGCCGGGTGAGCCGGTCGTCTTCCTTCACCGCCACGGGCGGAGGCGGCGCGGTCCTCTTCACCCCTTCGTTCACCCCGAGCGGAGTCGAGGGGCGCCCCACCGACGGTTCCTTCACCGGTCCAGGCGGCTGCGCAGCCGGAGGACAGCTCGGCCAGGTTTCGCCAGCGCGCACCTCGGCGCCGTTGACCGACACCGCGCCCTCGCTCACCGAGACTTCAGAGCGCCCGTCACACCCTGCGCCCGGCTTCACCTGGAAGCGACCCGCGCGGGTGGCGACCTGCGCGTCGAACGACTCCACCGTGAAGGGCGCGTCGAGCGAGGTCACCTCGGCGGCCACCTCGCCCCGCCGCACCACCACGCGCGCGCCTTCGTCACGCAGTTCCACCGCCGTCTGCGCCTGCAGCTTCACCCTCACCCCGTGCCGCAGCGCCAGGGTCATCACCGCGGTGCCGCTCTCCACCACCTCGGCGTTCGAGAGGCGCCTCCCGGTCTCCACCACGGTGCCGACCGCCTGCCGCTGCGCGGTCACCCACCACCCCGCGCCCAGCAGCAGCGGCAGGGAGGCCGCCAGCGCCAACCGCCAGGCCCCACGCTGCGCGGCGGGTGGCGCCTTTGCCGGCTTCATCGCCGCCTGCATCGCCGCCACCGTGCGCGCGCGGGCCTCGGGGGAGTCGGGGAGCTCCTGCAGCTCGTCGTTCGCCCGCTTCAGCGCCCGCGCCACCTGCTGGTCTTTCGGGGTCATGGACCGGCCTCCTCGCACAGCGCTGCCAACAGCTCCGGCTCGGCGTCGAGCGCGGCGTGGACGTCGCCCCGGCCGCGCACCAGGCGGGACTGGGCGTTGGCCACCGTGATGCCCAGGATGTCAGCGATCTCCCGGAGCTCGAAGCCGTGGACGTCGTGCAGCACGAACACCTGCACGCGATTCTGGTTCAGGCCCGTCAGCACCGAGGCCACCTTGCGCAGCGTCTGCCGGCGCACCGTGGTGGTCAGCGGTCCATCACCGGGCGTGGGGGCGCAGTCCGCGGCGTCGCCCTCCTCGTGAGTGGAGACGGCCGCGAAGCGCTCTTCCAGCTTCGTGCGTCGCAGCCGCTGGTACACGGTGCGCGCGGCGATGGTGGAAGCCCACGCGTCGAGGCTGCGCACCTGCGGCCGCGCCCGCAGCGAGATGACCAGCTCCAGGAAGGCCTGCTGCACCAGGTCCTCGTGCTCCAGGGAGCGCGGCGCCAGCCTGCGAATGGTGCGGCTCACCACGGGGCGCAGGCGGTCGTACAGCACCACCGCGCGGCTCGCGTCTCCGGCCGCGACCGCCTCCACCAGCGAGGCGTCGTCTTCGGTGTCGTCGACGATGCGCAGAGGTGTGCGCGGCGGAGTGGTAGCGAGGCTCAGCATCTCTGGAGGAAGTGACCCCGGGGGTTGATCAGAAGGCATCGCGCTAGAGTTCTCCGAAGTAGCCCACTTCAGGGCGGATCCACGCGGGGCCGACGCCCGCTGCCTCGGTCTCTCCCACTCGCACCGACAGGCTGCGGGAGACCAGGTGCGCCGAGAGCGCGAAGCGGAAGCCGTGGTGCGCGCCGATCGACAACCGGCCCTCGGCGCCCAGGCGCAGCAGCGGCAGCCAGGTGGTGAAGTTGAGCTCACCGCGAATGAGCACGGGCGCGGCCACGCCTCCGCCCACCAGCGCGCTCAGCGAAAACGGTCCCCGCAGCAGCGGCACCGCGGCCTCCAGGTAGAGCGCCGGCTGCACCAGGGACGCCGCCGGGGTGCCGTGAAGACCCACCTCCACGCCCACGCCCAGCTGCAGCCACGCGGCGAGCTCACGTCGCAGCGCCACCTGCACCCCGCCGCCCGCATCGACGTTCGGCAGGTTGAAGCCGAGCAGGGCCGAGGCCTCCAGCAACCAGGGTGTCTGCGCAGCCGGGGTCGGCAGCTCGGGGCGCGGGGGCTCCAGCGCCTTCAAGTCGGCGTCCCGCTCCCGGACCATCGCGGCCAGGGTGAAGGCGGCGGCCTTGGCGCGATCTCTCGAGGCGTCCTCTGAGGTGAAGCGCAGCACGCGGCGGAGATCGCCGGGGATGCGCGCCGTGTGCAGCACCACTTCGATCTCCAGCCCGCCCGCCTGCAGCGTCACCCACGCCACCGTGCGGCCCGCAGGGGCGCTCAGCCCCAGCCCCACCTCGGGCACGCCCTCGGGAAACGCCAGCGGGAGCGCCTCGCGGAAGTCGGCCTGGAAGGGGGTGAGAAACTCTCCCACCAGGAGGACCAGCAGGGTCGTCGTCACGAGGGCCAGGACCCCGCGAGTGGCTGAACTCTCACCTGGCTGATCGCCGGCGCCCGGCACCACATCGTTTCCACAGGGCGACTCTACCGAAGACCTCACCAACGAGGAGCGCGCTCTCAACGAGGCCCTGCGCGAACGGGTGCAGGCCGCCCTGCAGCAACTACCTCCCGCGCCAGCGCGCTGATTCGCTTCGAGAGTGCCTGCTCCCTGAGCGGTCCCGGCACTTGCCTGCGGAACAGCCGTGGCCGGCTTCTTTTCCCCCTGGAGACCCCCGATGCGTTCGTCCCTGCTGATTTCCGCGGCCTGTGTGCTGCTGTCCGCCTGTTCCTGCAACAACGTGTCAGTCAATGCTGACGGTGGCGACCTCGACGCGGGCGCTGGCACCGGCGGCGGCGCAGGCACGGGTGGCGGCGCTGCCACCGGCGGTGGCGGTGGCGTGCTCGGCGGTGGAGGCGGCACCAGCTGCGGCAACCCCGGTGAGGCCTGTTGCGCGGGGAACGTCTGCGGAGCCGGTGGTTGTTGTCTGGGGGGCGCGTGCATCGCCGACGGTCAGACCTGCGGCGGCGCCCTGGGCGTCTGCACCGCGGGCAGCTGCGGCACCTGCGGTGGACTGGGTGAAGCCTGCTGCGCGGGCGGCGCGTGCACCGCGAACGGGAGCGCCTGCGTGGCGGGCACCTGCTCCGCGTGCGGCGGGCTGGGCGAGGCGTGCTGCAGCAACAACACCTGCACCGCGGCGGGCGCGGCCTGTCGCAACTCGACCTGTACGGTGTGTGGCGGCGCGGGCGAGGCGTGCTGCACGGGCCGGCAGTGCGACCTCGGCACCGTGTGCACCAACGGCGGCGCCACCTGCGCGGTCTGCGGCGGTCCCGGCCAGCCCTGCTGCGCGGGCAGCGCCTGCGGCGGCGGCGGTTGCTGCGTGAACAACGCCTGCGTGGCGGCGGCGGCGACTTGTCCTGGCATCGGCGGCACCTGCGCGGCGGGCAGCTGCGGCAGCTGCGGCGGCGCGAGCCAGCCCTGCTGCGCCGGGGGCACGTGCACGGCCTCGAGCGTCACCTGCTCTGCGGGCACCAACTGCGTCTCCTGCGGCGGCGCGGGTCAGCCTTGCTGCGGCAACGGGCTCTGCAGCGCGGCGGGCACCACCTGCTCTGGCGGCGCGTGCGCGGCCTGTGGTGGGCCCGGCCAGCCGTGCTGCGCGGGGGACGTGTGCGGCGGCGGCACCGTGTGTGACGGCAACACCACCTGCACCGCGTGCGGCGGCGCGGGGCAGCCGTGCTGCGCGGGCAGCGCGTGCTCGACGGGGTGCTGTGACGCGAACGGCACGGACCGGTGCCTGGCGACCGGCAGCACCTGCGGTCTGGGTGACCTCTGCTTGCCCAGCGGCCAGTGCGCGGGGTGTGGCGGCGTGGGCCAGCCCTGCTGCGGCGGCACCACCTGTGGGGGAACCAACGTGGTGTGCAGCGCGGGCACCTGCGCGGCGTGCGGCGGGGCCTTCCAGCCCGCGTGCACCGGCACCACCGCGTGTACCGGCGGCGGCTGTCTCGACTCGGCGACCAACCTCTGCATCCCCGCGGGCGCGGATGGCCCCGGCGGCACCCTCTGCAAGGGCGGCGTGCTGACGGCCTGCGGCGGTACGGGTCAGCCGTGCTGCGGCAACTCGACCTGCGGCGGCGGCGGCTGCTGCGCGGGCACCACCTGCGTGGCGTCGGCGGCGAGCTGTGGCGGCGGCCTGGGGACGTGCACCGCGGGCGCCTGCACGGGCTGCGGCGGCTCGGCTCAGCAGTGCTGCCAGGGCGGCGGCGCGGCGGCGGACTTCTGCAGCGCCTCGGGCCTGGCCTGTGACGGTAACGACTGCGTCGCGTGTGGTGGTCCGGGCCAGCCGTGCTGCGAAGGCAACGCGTGCAACGCCGGCGGTTGCTGCGACAACAACAACACCCAGTGCGTGGCTGCCGGCAGCTCGTGCGGTGGCGGCCTCGGCTCGTGCCAGGGCGGTGGCTGCGTCTCCGGCGCGCTGTTCTGCGGGAAGTTGGGTCAGCCGATCTGCGGGGGCGACGTGGCCTGCACCGCGCCGTACACGGTGGCGAACAACGGCGTGTGCGTGGCGTGCGGCGGGGCGGGGCAGCGGTGCTGCGATGGCGCGGGCGGGCGGTACTGCGGCGCGGGCGCGACCTGTGGGCAGAACACCCTGTGCGAGCCGTGCGGTGCGGCGACTCAGCTGTGCTGCCTCGGCCGGTTCTGCGACGCGGCGCTCAGCTGCACGAATCAGCGCTGCAACTGATCACCCTGCCTCCCTCTCCCCCTTCGGGGGAGAGGGTTGGGGAGAGGGGTGACGCGCTTCTCCGCTGATCACCAAGCCTCCCTCTCCCCCCGCGGGGGAGAGGGTCGGGGAGAGGGGTGACACGCTTTCCTCCGCTGGCACGCGCGCTGCTTTTTGCCGCCGCATGCGATGGGTCAAAAAGACGACGGCGCGCGCCAGACAGCTGCGCAAAAACGAAAC
>VFKJ01000711.1 GCA_009885595.1 Myxococcales bacterium
CCACCCTTGGGCGGGACGTTGGCGACCGTGCCCTCGATGATCTTCAGCAGGGCCTGCTGCACGCCCTCGCCGCTGACGTCGCGGGTGATGCTGGGGTTCTCCGACTTGCGCGCGATCTTGTCGATCTCGTCGACGTAGACGATGCCTCGCTGCGCCCGCTCGATGTCGCCGTCGGCCGCCTGCAGCAGGTTGACGATGATGTTCTCGACGTCTTCGCCCACGTAGCCGGCCTCGGTGAGGCAGGTGGCGTCGGCGATGGTGAAGGGCACGTTCAAGATGCGCGCGAGCGTCTGCGCCAGCAGGGTCTTCCCGGAGCCCGTAGGCCCGAGCACCAGGATGTTCGACTTCTGCAGCTCGACGTCATCGAGCTGCACCTTCGACTCGATGCGCTTGTAGTGGTTGTGCACCGCGACGCTGAGCACCTTCTTGGCGCGGTCCTGGCCGATCACGTACTCGTCGAGGATCGCCTTGATCTCGGAGGGCCGGGGAATGCGCAGGCGGGTGTCCTTCGACTCCTCGCGATCGATCTCCTCGGCGATGATGTCGTTGCACAGCCCGATGCACTCGTCGCAGATGTAGACGGTCGGCCCCGCGATGAGCTTCTTCACCTCTTTCTGCGATTTCCCGCAGAAGGAGCAGCACAGGGTCTGATTTCCGCCTTCGCGCCCGACGTTCTTCGTGGCCATTCGATCCTGACGTTAACCCCGACCGCGACGCCCCGCCAAAGCGGAGCGCGCAGCGGGCGCGTTACTTCTTGGGCTCGCCCTTGTTGCGAACGGTGACCTCGTCGATGAGGCCGTACTGCTTGGCCTCGGTCGCGCTCATGAAGTTGTCTCGGTCGCAGTCCTTCTCGATGCGCTCGACCGAGTGGCCCGTCGCCTTGGCGAGGATCTCGTAGAGCACCTTCTCGAGGCGGCCCATCTCGGCGACCTGGATCTTCATGTCGCGCGCCTGCCCCCGGGCCCCGCCCAGCGGCTGGTGGATCATGATGCGCGAGTTGGGCAGCGCCGAGCGCTTGCCCTTCATGCCTGCGGCCAGCAGCACCGCGCCCATCGACGCCGCCTGCCCCGTGCACACCGTGGCCACGTTGCAGCGCACGTACTGCATGGTGTCGTAGATGGCCAAGCCAGCGGTGACCGAGCCACCGGGCGAGTTGATGTAGATGGTGATGTCCTTGTCCGGGTCCTCCGACTCGAGGAACAGGAGCTGCGCCGTCACCCCGTTGGCCACGTCATCATCGATCTCGGTGCCGATCATGATGATGCGGTCGCGCAGGAGGCGGGCGTACAGATCCCACACGCGCTCTCCGCGGTGGGTGGTCTCGACGACGGAAGGCGGCCAGTAGGGCATTCAAGTTCTCCGGTGCGGGGTTAGGACTTCGCGTGCTGCTTGAGGAAGGCGATGACCTTCTCCTCTTTGGTGCGGTTCTTGAGCGCGTCGCGGGCCTCGGCGCTGCCGTACTGCTTCTTCACCTGGTCGAGGGTGGCGCCCGAGTCGGTCGCGAGCTTCTCCATGCGCGCGTCGACTTCGGCGTCCGAGACCTCGAGCTTCTCTTCCTTCGCCACCGCCTCGAGCAGCAGCTGGCCGCGCACCTCGAGCGTCGCCTTGGGGCGCAGCTCGTCACGCAGCTTGCCCCAGTCGAGCTGGAGCATGTTGGGGTCCATGCCCGAGCGCATCAGGCCGCCGAGCGCGTTCTCGAGCATGAAGTCGACGCCGCGGTTCACCATCGCGGTGGGGACCTCGATGGGGTTCTTCTCGATCAGCGCCTTGAAGAGCGAGTCGCGCTCGTCGACTTCGCTGCGATTCTTGGCGGCCTTCTCCAGGTCCTTGCGGATGCGCGCCTTGAGGGCCTCGGGGCTCTCCTCGCCCATTTCCTTGGCGAAGGCGGCGTCGAGCGCGGGCACCTTCTTGGCCTTGAGCTCCTTCACGGTGACCACGAAGTGCGCGACCTGGCCCTTGATCTCCTCGACGCGGTAGTCGGCGGGGAAGGTGTAGTCGAGCTCGAGCTGGGCGCCCTTCTTCGCGCCCTCGAGCTGCGGCAGGTTGCCTTCGATGAGCTCGCCTGGGGCCACTTCGACGGTGACGTCGCGGCCGGTGTTGCCGGGGAACGCGGCGCCCGCCTTGGTGGCGTCGAAGTCGATGACCACGAGGTCACCCTTCTGCACGGTGTCGCGGCCCTCGACGGGCACCACCTCGGTGCGCTGCGCGAGCATGCGATCGAGCTGCTCGTTGACGCGCTCGTCGGTGACGCTGGCGTCGACCTTCGGCAGCTCGAGGCCCTTGTAGTCCTTCGCGTTGACGATGGGCTTCACTTCGACGCGCGCCGAGTAGCTGAAGGGCTTCTGCGCTTCGATCTTGCCGCCGGAGAAGGAGGGATCGCCGACGGCCGCGACGTTGGTCTCCTTGAGGGCGTCGATGAAGCCCAGCAGCTGCACCCGCTTCACCACGTCAGCCTCGACCTCGGTCTTGAACTTCTGCTCCAGGATGCGGCGCGGGATCTTCCCCGGCCGGAAGCCCGGCACCTTCACCTGGCGCGAGAGGTTGGTGTAGGCGGCGGTGAGCTCCTTCTCGACGAGGGCGGGATCCACCTCGATGGAGAGGCGCTTCTCGATGCTGGAGACGTCTTCGACCTGAACCTTCATGGGGCCATCCTTGGAGTGAATTCGCGCGTTTTCGGCTCGAAAACGAAGGAGGCGGCTTTAGAGGGTGTAGGCGTGGATTCCAAGAGGGAACGAGCATCATCGGCCCGCTCCAACCTCACATCACCTGAATGATCAGGATGGGCAGGGCGGGACTCGAACCCGCACTCCTTGCGGAACCAGATCCTAAGTCTGGCGCGGCTACCAGTTACGCCACCTGCCCCGTTGCGGCCGGAAACAAGAACGGCCGGCGCTCTCTCGAGTGCCGGCCGTTTTCTACTTGTGAAAGCGGGGGGAATCGAACCCTCAACCTATGGATTAAGAGTCCATTGCTCTACCAATTGAGCTACGCTTCCGTCTGGCGCCGCGGCCTATAAAATCCCTCGCCCGTCGCTGTCAACCCACTTCTTACAACGGCTTCACTTCCGGCGCTTCTCGGGTCAGCAACCACACCCCGGCGGCGAAGAGCCCGACCACCACGTACTGCCCCGGCGTCAGCCCCGCGTAGCGACGGTCGACGAAGCTCAAGTCTGACGCCCGCAGGAAGTCGAGGAAGAAGCGGGGCACCGTGTAGCAGACGGCCAGCACGCCCATCAGGCGCCCTTCCCTCGGCCGGCGCTGCTTGAGCGCGTAGAGGAGGATCGAGATCGCCCCCAGCACGAACACGTCGTACAGCCCCAGGTCGTGCCGCGGCCCGCCGTACATGCGCACCGGGAAGTCCACCGCGAGGAAGAAGTCCGTCCGCACGCCCGGGTGATCGTGAACGAAGAAGCAGCCGATGCGCGCCACCATCCACCCCGGCGCGGTCCCCAGGGCCAGCGCGTCGAGGAAGGGGGAGACCGGCGTCTTGATTCGCCGGAAGTAGATGAAGATCCCCACCAGCGCGCCCAGCACCCCGCCCATCGACGACAGCCCCTCCCAGAAACGCAGGATGAGGAACGGGTCAGCCGCGGTGAGCAGCTCCGGGTGGTACGCGAAGACGTGCATGAAGTGCCCGCCGAAGAGGCCGAACACCACCGCCCAGGTCACCATCTCGCGCAGCGGCCCGTCTCGCCCCGGCCAGTACTGCCTCGCCTGCCGCGCCGCCAGCCACGCCCCCAGCACCACCCCCGCCGCCGAGAGCACTCCAAAGATGTCGATGCGCTGCCCGAAGGGCAGGTTCAACGCCGGCAGCTCGAAGTACGGAATCACAGCGCGCTCAGAGGGATTCGAACCCCCGACCCTCGGCTTCGAAGGCCGATGCTCTATCCAGCTGAGCTATGAGCGCTCGGGTCTCAAAGGTGCTGCGGTGGGCGGCCTACCGGGATCGAACCGGTAACCTCAGGAGTCACAGTCCTGCGCTCTAACCAGTTGAGCTAAGGCCGCCATCAACAGTTGCCAAGGCGCCAGCGCAGTACCGAATGCACCCGGCCACGTCAATCGACTTGGTGTGGAACAGCGCGCCCGGCGGGACTCGAACCCACGACCCCCGGCTTAGAAGGCCGGTGCTCTGTCCAGCTGAGCTACGGGCACTGGACCTACCGTGAAACCAAAGTCGGGGCGGCCGGATTCGAACCGACGACCTTCTGCGCCCAAGGCAGACGCGCTACCAGACTGCGCTACGCCCCGTCTTCGTGGTGGGCCTTTTGGACCATGCCACCGTGACGCGCAAGGCTCGTTTCACTGACCATCTCCCCAGCATCCCGAGGCTTTGACGCGCCCAACCCCGACTGGCAGTCTGCCCGCGCGTGCGAACGACCTGGATGACCCTTGGCCTTCTCGGGGCCCTCGCTGGTTGTAAGCCGCCGCCCACGCCCGTCGGACCCGGCCCCGCGCCCGACCCAGTCGAGGCCGACTGCACGCCCGCGCTCACCTTCGGCACGCCCCTGCGCCTGCTCACCCGCGCCGAATACGGTTCGACGGTGCGCGATCTGCTGGGCGCCACCAATAAACCTGCGCGTGACTTCCCCCGCGAGCCGCTGGCCCACGGCCTCGACAACGACGCTGATCTCAATCAAGCCACCGGCGCGCACGTCTCGTCCTGGCTCGACGCCGCGGAGTTCCTCGCGCGCGACACCCTGGTCAACCGGCGCTCGACCATCGTGCCCTGCGCCACCACCGATCAGGCCTGCGGCGAGCTCTTCATCGCCACCACGGGCCTCAAGGCGTTCCGCCGGCCGCTCACCGCCGAGGAACGCACCAACTTGAACGCGCTCTTCGCCACCCTCAACGCCACCGAAGGCTTCGAGGGCGCGGTCGAGGTGACGCTGCAGTCGATGCTGCAGTCGCCGCAGTTCCTCTACCGCGACGAGCAGGCGCTCGGGCCCGTCCCCGTGGGGGTGGTGACGCTCAACGGCTACGAGCTCGCCTCGCGCTTGTCCTACTTCCTCTGGGGGACGATGCCCGACGAGCAGCTGCTCGAGGCCGCCGCCAACGGCACCCTCGACACCCCTGAGGGGCTGGAGGCCGAAGCGCGCCGCCTGCTCGCCGACGGCAAGTCGGTCGACGGCCTGATGCGGTTCTTCTCGCTGTGGCTGTACCTCGACGGGGTCGAGAACACCGAGAAGAACACCGCCGTCTACCCGCAGTTCTCGCCCGCCCTGGCCAGCGCGTGGCGCACCTCGCTCGAGCTCTTCGTGCAGGACGTGCTCGCCCATGACGGCACCCTCGCCGCGCTGCTCACCTCGAACGTGATGTACACGAACGACGCCATGTCGATGTACGGGCCCTCGGCGCCGTCCTCGGCCTTCGTGCGCAACGAGATGCCCGGCGTGCAGCGGCAGGGGCTGCTCACCCAGCCCGGCTTCCTCGCGTTCAAGGCGATGCCCGATGGCAGCTCTCCGGTGCGTCGCGGGATCTTCGTGCTCGACAAGCTGATGTGCGAGACGCCGCCTCCCCCGCCTGCGGGCGCGAACATCGTCCCTCCGCAGCCCTCGGTGACGAACACCACCCGCGAGCGCTTCGCGGCGCACAGCCAGAGCGATGGCTGCGTCGGCTGCCACAAGTTCATCGATCCGGTCGGCTTCACCTTCGAGAACTACGACGGGCTGGGGCTGTGGCGCGACACCGAGAACGGCCAGCCGATCGACGCGACCGGCGGCGTGCTGATCTCCCGCGACACCGCGGTCATCGGCCCGGTCACCGGCGTGGGCGAGCTGAGCCAGAAGCTCGCCGGCAGCCGCAACGTGCACGACTGCGTGGCGCACGAGTTCTACCGCTTCGCCCTCGGCCGCGCGCTCACCCAGGCCGACACCTGCACGGCGACGCTCATCGGGGATCGCTTCATGAAGTCGGGCGGCAACTTCAAGGAGCTCATGCTCGCCATCGTTCAGTCCGACGCCTTCCGGCGCAACGCGAACCCGGAGATGACGCCGTGAAGATCTCCAGGCGCCAGATCCTTCGCGGCGTGGGCGGCATCGCCGTCGGGCTGCCCTTCCTCGAGGCGCTCGCGCCGCGCACCGCGTTCGCCCAGCAGAGGCCGCAGAAGCGCTTCATCGGCATCTACCACCCCAACGGCGTCTTCACGCCGCAGTGGTTCCCCACCGGCGACGAGACCAACTTCACCTTAGGCCCCATTCACCAGGCGCTCGCCCCGTGGAAGTCGCAGCTGCTGTTCACCAGCGGCCTCGACCTGCAGGTCGCCGTGCAGGGTCCCGGCGAGCAGCACCAGCGCGGCATCGGCGCGTTCCTCACCGGCGCCAAGCTCGATCAGGGCACCTTCGTCGGCAATGACGGCAGCCGCGCCGGCTACGCGCTGGGCCCCTCGATCGATCAGACCCTCGTCGGCCTGATCGGCCAGGGCACGCGCATCCCCAGCCTGCAGCTGGGCGTGCACACGCTGCTGTCCAACGTCGCGGGGGTGGTGAGCTACCGCGGCTCGACCCAACCGCTGCTGCCGCAGAACGATCCGCGGGTCACCTTCCGCACCCTCTTCATGGACTCGGGCACCCCGCCCACCGAGATGGAGAAGCTGCGGGTGCGCCGCCGCTCGGTGCTCGACGCCGTGCAGACCCAGTTGGCCGCGCTGAAAAAGGCGGTGAGCAAGTCCGACCAGGCGCGGCTCGATCAGCACCTCACCCTGGTGCGCGAGCTGGAGAACCGGCTCACCGCCCTGCCCCCCGGCACCTGCCAG
>VFKJ01001061.1 GCA_009885595.1 Myxococcales bacterium
GGTCGCCGTCGAGCCGCCCGCGCCACCGATGGAGTCGTCGTTGGTGCCGTTGCCCCGCCCGATGGAGTCGTCGTTGGTGCCGTTGCCCCGGCCGATGGAGTCGTCGTTGGTGCCGTTGCCGCGGCCCACCGAGTCGTCGTTGGTCCCCCGGCCTCGCCCCTCGCTGGGGTTGAGGCACACCGGGTTCCTGCGCGGATCAGCGAAGCTGCTCGCCCCCGTCGGATCAGGCGGCGGCGCCGAGGGCCTGGGCGGCGCAGGCGCCGGCCTGGGAGGAAGCTCCACTTCGGGGTTCGTCAGCGCACGACCAATCCGCGAGATGGCCATAAGCCATAGTATCGGCTCAGCCCTGACTTCTGTTCACACCCGCCCCGAGTAGGACACGGACCCACCTCGTGCTGTTCGGAAAGTACAAGCTGATCTCGTTGCTTGGCCGGGGCGGCATGGGCGAGGTGTTCCTGGCGCGCGGGCCGCAGCTCAAGCGGCCGGTGGTGATCAAGCGGATCCTGGCGTCGATGCTCAGCGACGCCGACATGCTCAGGGCCTTCCTCGACGAGACGCGGATCGCGGCGCGCCTGCGCCACCCGAACATCGTCCGCATCGACGAGCTGGGCGAGGTGGAGGGCGAGTGGTTCGTGCGCATGGAATACGTGGAGGGCGCCTCGCTGTCCGAGGTGCTCAAGCGCGCCGCCAAGCAGGGCGAACACCTGCCGGTGGAGGCGGTGCTCTCCATCGGCGCGGGGCTGGCGAGCGCGCTCGACTACGCGCACCACGCGACCGATCCAGAAGGGCGGGCGCTGCAGATCGTCCACCGCGACGTCACGCCGCAGAACGTGCTGCTCGCGCGCAACGGAGAGGTGAAGCTGATCGACTTCGGGGTGGCGCGCGCCGAGCAGCGCTTCCTGCGCACCATGCCGGGCCTGGTGAAGGGCAAGCTGCCGTACATGTCGCCTGAGCAGGCGGAGGGGCGCAGGCTCGACGCGCGCAGCGACATCTTCGCGTTGGGCGTGTGCATGTGGGAAGCGCTCACCGGGCGGCGGCTCTTCCGCGGCGCTTCGCAGGCCGAGACGATGCAGCGCCTCTTCGCCTGCCAGGTCTCGCCGCCCTCGCTCTATCGGCCCGAGGTGCCGCCCGAGGTCGACGCGCTGGTGCTCAAGGCGCTCTCGAAGGAAGTGAGCGGCCGCTTCAAGCGCGCGGCTGATCTCGCGGAGGCGATCGAGACGGTGGCCGAGCAGTACTCGCTGCCGTCGGGGGCGAAGGCGGTCGCCGCGCTCACCCGCGCGCTGGTGCCTGACGCCGGGCACGCCGAGGGCCTCTCGCCCGACGAGGAGCCCACCGGCACCCTCGATCGTCCCGGCACCGGCGCGCTCACCCGCCACGAGCGCCCGGGCACGCGGCCGAAGTGGTCCTCCGACGCGGCGCTCACCATGGTGGAGGAAGAAGAGCCGCCGCCCGCCGCCGAAGAAGGCCAGGTGCCCAGCGACGAGCAGGCGTTGATCGGCCGCGCCGCCGAGCTCGCCGATCTCCACCAACTGCTGGGCAGCGGGGAGCGGTTCATCACCCTGCTGGGTCCGGGAGGAGTGGGGAAGTCGCGGCTGGCGCGCGAGACGGCGCGGCAGCAGCTGTCGATCTTCCGCAATCGGGTGTGGGTGGCTGATCTCTCCTCGGCCAGGAGCGTGGAGAGCTTCTGCCTGGTGGTCTCCGAGTCGCTGGGGGTGGCGTTGCCGGCCGGCGCTCCGGTCGACGCGGTGGGCGTGCTGCTCAACGCGCGGCGCGACTGCCTGCTGGTGCTCGACAACGTCGAGCAGCTCGCGAAGGAGATCGCCCCGGTGGTGCTCGCCTGGCACGAAGCCGCGAAGGGCGCGCGCTTCCTGCTCTGCAGCCGCGTCGCGCTGGGGACCGAGCCGGAAAAGAAATACGAGGTGGGGCCGCTCCCCATCGACGGCAGTCCCGAGCAGGAGAGCGACGCCGTGCGCCTCTTCCTCGAGCGGGTGCGCCCGCTCAACTCGAACTTCCCCACCGGGCGGTGGGCGCGCGAGATGGTGCTGGAGCTGGTGCGCCGCCTCGACGGCATGCCCCTGGCCATCGAGCTGGCCGCCGCGCAGATGGCCGACGCCCCGCTGGAGTCGTTGCGGGAGACCGCGCGGCTGCAGTCGTCGGCGGGCGGCAGCGGACAGTTCGTCGCCATCGACCAGGCCTTCGAGGCGAGCTGGGCGCAGCTGAGCGACGAAGAGAAGGCGGCGCTCTCGCAGTGCACGGTCTTCTGCGCGGGCTTCGCGGCGGGCGCGGCGCTCGACGTGCTGCGCCTGCCGGGGCACCCGGGCGACGCGCACCGGGAAGCGGTGCTGCAGGTGCTGCACCGGCTGCGCAGCAGGTCGCTCTTGCGGGTGAGCTTTCCGCTCAAGTCTGATCAGGCGCGCTACGGCATGTACGAGTCGATTCGCGCCCGCGTGCTGGGCCGCCTGCCGCAGGAAGAAGGCCGCGCGCGCAAACGGCACGCCAGCTGGTACCTGCGCTTCGGCGAGACGCTGGGCCCGGCGGCGGAGAAGGGCGCGGCGGTGCTCGACCTGCTCGCCGCCGAGCGCGACAACCTCATCTCCGCCTGGGAGTGGTGGCTTCAGCAGGGCGGCGACGGGGTGAAGCAGGCGCTGCGGGTGGTGCTCGCCCTCGACGCGCTGTTCCTGGTGCGCGGCCCGTACGGCGCCCACCTCTCCATGCTCGACGCGGTGCTGGAGAAGCTGAAGGACCCGGTCGACCGCGCGCCGGGGCTGGAGGCGCGCGCCCGGGTGCTGCTCACGCGCGGGCGGCTCAAGGAAGCGGCGGCCGACCTCGAGGCGGTGCTCTCGCGGCGGCTGCCACCCGGGGAAGAAGGCCGCGCGCTCGCGTACCTGGCGTCGGTGCGAAAGCAGCAGGGCGCGCTGCCTGACGCCCAGGCGCTCTACGAGCGGGCGCTCGAGCTGCTCAAGCAGACAAGGGACGTGCGGATGCAGGGCCGGGTGTTCGCGAACCTGGGCGCGGTGGCGCAGGAGCAGGGCCGGCTCGACGACGCCGAAGACCTCTCGGCCGCCGCGCTCAAGCTGCACCGCCTCGCGCAGGACCGGCGCTTCGAGGGCGTGACGCTCAGCAACCTCGCCGTGCTGCAGCAGGCCCGGGGCGAGTGGGCCGCCGCCGAGGAGAGCTGCACCAACGCCATCGCCGTGCACCGCGAGCTGGGGAACCGGCGCAGCGAAGGCATCGCGGTGACGAACCTGGCCGACCTGGAGCGCGACCGCGGGGTGAACGCGCGCGCGATGGCGCTCTACAAGCGCGCCCTGCTCGTGCACCGCGAGGTGGGCAACCGGCGCTTCGAGGCCATCTGCCTGCTCAACCAGGCGCTGCTGCTGATGGAGCAGAAGACGCTCGAGCCGGCGGCGGAGTCGCTCGACGAGGCGCTCGCGTTGTTCCACGTGGTGGGTGACAAGCGGCACGCGGGGCTGACCCTGGGGGCGCGCGGGGCGCTGCGGGCGCGGCGGGGCGAGCAGGGCGCCGCGCAGAACGACTTCCACGCCGCGAAGGACCTGCTGGGCGAGAAGGACCTGGCGTTCTCCGCGGCGGTCGAGGTGTACCGGGCGCAGGTCGATCTGGCCGAGGCCGAGGCGCTCGAGGCCGCGCGCCGCTCGGCAGAGGCGACGAAGAAACGGCAGGCGGCGGCGGCGCGCATCGAGGTGGCCGTCGCCAAGGGTCCCCAGGGCTCTCTGGCCGAGCGGTTCGAGCACGCGCGGATGGCGCTGCGGGTGCTCAAGGTGTGGACCGAATCCTGACAGGGAGAGGGCTTGGAGCAGTCACTGCCCGGGTGGCCGGTTTCCTGGCAGCGGCACGCCCTTGAAGATGATGCCCAGCGAGATGCCGTAATACGCATCGCTCATCGACACGCCCGAGCCCAACGTGAGCGAGTGCACGGTGACGTCGACGCCCAGGCGCACGTCGAGGAACGGCCAGGTCCGGAAGGCGAGGCCCAGGTTCCCGTCGAAGGCGTTGCCTTTGGCGCCGGGGAAGAACGTCGGTGAGCCGAGCTCGCCCGTGCTGACCAGCCAGGTGCCGCCCACGCCGACGTCGAAGGTCATGCGCCAGAACTCCAGCAGGCGCAGCCCCAGCCCGAGGCGCGGGCCGGTGAGGCTGACGTTGGGCACGGTGTGCTTGGCGGGCCCGGGGCGCGCGGAGGCCTCGAAGGCGTGAAAGCCGAGGTGCACCGAAGGCTCTACGTGCTCGAAGGGAACGCGGAACATCAGGCCCGTGCGCAGGCGGGCCACGCTCGCGCGCAGGGTCTCGTCGCCGACGCGCAGGCGGAACTCCGGGGCCACGTCGGCGCGCACGGTGAGGCCGAGATCCGCGCGGGGGTCGTTGAAGAAGTACGACATCGGAAACCACTGCACGTCCAGCGTGGTGCCGGTGGGCTCGGGCCCCACTGAGACGGTGGTCAGCGAGGGCGCGCCGGTGAACTGCACGTTGCGCCCCCACCAGCGGTAGTCGATCCCGAAGCGCAGGTTGTCCCTGGGCGGAGGCGCTGCGGCGACGACGAGGGCGAGGAGCAGCGCGGTCACGTCCAGCACTCTGCACCACCGGGCGGAATGTTCCAGTGGACTGTCGGGGAGAGGGCTACCCCTTCTTCTTCTTGGCCGCAGCCGCTGCCGCGTCCACGCGTTCATTCCACAAAACCCCGGAGTGCCCGCGAACCCAGCGGGTCTTCGCGTCGGCGATGACCGCGAGCGCTCTGAGGGCCCGCGCCTCCTTCACGTGCGTCTTCGGCACGAAGCGGCCAGCGGCCACGTCCAGCGCGATCGACGAATCACTGATCAACTCCACCACGTGCTGGTGATGCCAGCCGCGCTTCACCACCGCGCGCAGCCCGTGAGTCGCCGCCTGCAACTCCATCACGAGGCTGGTGGTCACCTTCGCGCCGCCGCTGCCCGCAGCCAGCAGTTGATCATCGCGCACGACGACGAACGCCCACCCGCCGGGCTGGCCCACGCGCGCCTCACCCGAGCCATCGCAATGCACCTCGAGCAGTCGCACGCCCTTCAACGCGCCAGCGACGCGGTGCCAGGTACTCACGGCGGTGCGGGGATCGACACGCCGGCGAGGTTGTCCCAGAAATCGCACTCGGTGTTCCGCCACCGCGACTGGGTCGCGACCGCGACGTCCAACCGCTGGAGCGGCTCCACCGGCGGTGGACTGCAGGCCACGACGAACACACAGGCGAACGCGAGCGGGGAGCGCATGGGCGTACTCAACACCCCAGATCGCGGAAAGTTGCGACAACGATCAAGA